>RFJH01000245.1 GCA_003694975.1 Anaerolineae bacterium
ATGTTCAGCAACGTGACGCGCACCGGGCAATCCTCGCATTGCCGCGCCATGCCCACCGCCAATCGTAGCGCGCGACGACTGTTCGGTCCTCCGGCAACAGGGACGAGGATAGATTTCAAAGGGCGAAACGCCCGGTAGCGCACCAACGCCGCGTCGGCGGGCGGGTCGTCCATGATGGGATCGGCAACCGAGCCAAAAAGCCTGCCCGGGGAGCGCGTGTGTCCCGGCCAACCGAGAACGATTAAGTCTGCCGCGTTCTCATTGACCGTCTTGCGCACGGCCTCCGCGGCGTTTCGGCCCAGGCGCAGCACGGTGTGGACGGGGACATCAAGGCGCTTTGCCTCCTCAATGACACGCTCCAGATAAGGGCGACCTCGTTTGAGCATCACGCGCCCCTCACCCAGTGTAAGTTGGGGCGGCACCTTGATGACGTGCAAGGCCAATACCTCGCCGCCATTATCGCGGGCGATGAGTGCACCGATACGGCCCAGGATGCGCGCCTGCTCCATATTGGCCACGGGCACCACAACCGAGTAATCTCGGCTGACCAGCACCTCCTCGTGCAAAATTTCCTTTGGCTTTTCCAGGGCCTCGACTCGCGAGAAATGGGCGTAGTAAAGCAAAAGACCGATAATGATCCACCCAATCGCTGTAAACCAGGCGATAGGGCTGAATTCCAACAGATGGAACGCCAGCAGGCTGTTAAGCAGGATGGCGGCCAGCGGAATGGCCGGCATGACCGGGACGCGGAAGCCGCGCTTCAGATCGGGCATCTTGTTGCGCAACGCCATGACGGTTACGTTGACCTGCAAGAAGAGAATCAGGAACATGATACTCGCTGCGGCGGCCACATCCTCGATAGGCAACGACCAGGACATAAGTAGCATAAATGTCCCCGATAGAATCACAGCCCAGTACGGCGTCAACCGTTTTGGATGAATGCGGGAGAAGATCTCCGGCAGGTTATGGTCTCGCCCCATCGCAAAAGAAACGCGCGAGGACGAGTACGTGGTCGCATTCAGTGCCGACATAGTCGAGACCAGGCCACTCAGGAGCAGGATGATCCCCCCCACCCCAAACGGGAAGACTTGCTGCGCCACCTCAACGACAGCGATTTCCTTCTTCTGCCCCAGGTACTCATAGGCTTTCATCCCAGGCGGCGGTGTGACAGCCCCAATGGCGCTAATGCTGACCAGAATGTAAATGATGACGGCGATGCCAATGGACAGAAAAATAGCACGTGGAACATTACGCTTTGGGTCTATGGCTTCTTCACCGGACTGAGCAATGATTTCATACCCTTCAAAAGCGATGAACGTCAGTCCCATCGCCATGAACACGCCCACAATGCCATTGGGCATGAAATCAGTAGTAAAGCGAGCATGCCAGGCGTCTGTGCGCGACATCGCCATCACGCTGAAGATAACGAACAACCCCAAAATGGCGATCTTTGTCAAAGTGACGATGTTGCCAACCGTGCCGGTTTCCGAAGCACCCCGATAGTTGATGTAAGTAAACGTGACGATGATCAACGTCATGAATATCAACGTCCATTGATGGGTGCTCAGGCCGAACTCCGGTAGACCGGCGATATGCCAGACCTCGCTGGCGAAACGCCCGAAACCGAGGCCATACAGGCTGCCCGCGGCCACATGAGCGAACCAGGACATCCATCCGGCCAGGAAGCCGTTCGCGCCTCCCAGCCCCTCTTTGACCCACAGATAACCGCCCCCTGCTTCCGGGAAAGCGGAACCCAGTTCGGCGTAGGAGAATGCGGTCAACGAGGTGACAATGCCGTTGAGCAAGAACGCGAGGATCAGCGCCGGTCCGGCAACTCCTGCTGCCGTGCCGGTGAGCACGAAGATGCCCGCGCCGATCATTCCACCGACGCCGATCATCGTGATAGTGAAGAGATTCAGGTCACGGCTGAGCGTGACCTTTTCGTCATTCGCCATATTTTGGTCCATAACGTATATTGTTCCTCTCTAAAAAACAACGCTTGACGCGGCAGTGCCCGTCAGCACAACCGACACGTATTTTACCCGTTTTTCCAAAGGCGTCCATCGCGCCGAATAAGAAACATCCACACCAATTCAGCTCATCTGTGGCAAAAACCGAATCTATTCGTGCCAACCTGTGTTCCCGCGGCCAATTTCAGGATTGCACAACATTCTCGAAGTGTACGACACGTAGCCTCCCCCCCGGCCTCCCTTCAACCGCGATGAGGTCAATCTGCCAATGCTCGATACCGTGTTCCTGAGCATAATGCGCGGCAGCGGCACGCATATGCTCCTGTTTACGCGGCGTGACCGCAATCTCGGGCGGACCAAACGCCCTCGACGCCCGCGTCTTGACCTCGACGAAGAGGGTGTTTTCCTCGTCCTGAGCAATCAGGTCAATTTCCCCATATGGCGTTCGGACATTGCGCGCCGTGATAACGTAGCCTTTCTCTCTCAAATAGCGCGCCGCGACCTCCTCACCCCAGCGCCCAAGTTGCTGACGACGATTCATCGGCGGAAACGCTCCAGGAACCCTTGCAGACGCACACGAAGACTTTGCTGGTGCGGCGCAGCCGTGTAGACCAGGCGCTCGTAATGTGAGAGCATAATGCGCGTCGTGCGTTCGATGGAATACTGCGTGGACGCCTGCCGCGCCGCCTCCCCCATCGCGCGCCGCGCATCGTCTTGCAGGCACAGGCGCGTGATCCCAGCAGCCAGCGCCGCGGCGTCCTCGCTGGTCAGCAAACCCGTTACGCCGTCCTCCACCGTATCCCCCACCCCTGGCGCATTGACACCCACAACAGGCAGGCCGGCGCCCATGGCCTCGATCACCGAGAGGGGATGAACCTCGGTCACCGAAGCGGTGGCGAAGAGATCGCACATCGCCAGATACGAGGGCAACTTCTCATAAGAAATCATCCCCAGGAAATGGACCCGCTCTGCACAGTGGCTCCCGGCAGCCATACCCTCCAGACGTTCCTTTTCCGGCCCGTCGCCAAGCAAGAGGAGATGAATTTCCGGCAAAACCTCAGCCGCCCCGAAGAACGCCTGCAACAGCAGGGGCAGATTCTTCTCCGGCCCCAGCCTTCCCACGTAGGCGATCAGGATATCCTCGGCACGAAAGCCGAAGTCGGCGCGCGGAAGTGGCTCGGCGCGATGAAAGCGTTCCAGGTCCACGCCATTGGGGACAATCTCAATATGACCCTCCACCCCCAATTCGCGCAGAACCTTCGCTACGCTCGGCGAAGGCGAGATCACCAGGTCCACCGCGGCGCAAAACGAAGGAAGATAGGTTTGCAGCAACGTCTTACTGACCTCTTCGGGCACCATCGGCAGATACGCCTGGGCGTAGAGATCGTAGCGCGTGTGATTGGTGAAAACGATGGGAATGCGCAGCGGACGGCAATACCGCAACGCCAGGCGACCGCTCAGAAACGGATGATGGACGTGCACCACGTCCATCGTTTGCAAAAGTTTCTTGGCCTGCGGGCTATAGCGGAACGAGAAATAATATCCTGTATCCACCAACGGGAACCCAGGTGAGCGGATGATGTTCGGTTCGTCGTCCTCGCGATCCGTTTCTCCGAACGTGAAGACGTAGACACGGTGTCCGGCCTTCTCCAAATACCGCTTGCTTAACTCGATGTGATGGGTGATCCCGCTGACATGCGGTTTGTAGGTGTCGGCCATCATGCCAATGCGCATGACCTTACCCTTTCCAGGCAAAGAAGGCGAAACCCGCCCCCCTGAGCCGGTTCCCGCCCTTGAACTTCTTCCGCCTCGTTCCCGACCTGAGCGTAGTCCCCGCCGAACGAGCGCACCGTGGCGAAGAGATTACCCCGCCTCCCCCGCACGCAGGCGGGCGCGCTCCACCTCCACGACACTCTCATCCAGTTTCTTGAACAGGGGCGTGGGGCGCTGGAGTGGTGTGCCGGGGCGCAGTTCGCTGGGCTTCCATTTCACCGTCCCGTGATCCGCAGGAGGACGGTAACGCAACACCGTATGGGTGCCAAGGACATCTTCCACTTCCTCGGTATACTGCTCACCAAAGAGCGGCTGCTCATAACCCAGGAAAGCGTGCAGTTTCTCCGAAGTGAAAGG
>RFJH01000002.1 GCA_003694975.1 Anaerolineae bacterium
AAATGGCAGCCTTTCCCCGAAGAGATCAACCGGCGCATCGCGGGGGTGATCGCCGATTTGCACTTCGCGCCCACCGCCTGGGCGCGGGAGAATCTGTTGCGCGAGGGGGTGCCGGAGGCGCTGATTCGCGTGACCGGCAATCCGGTGATTGACGCGCTCTACCACGTGGCGCGGCAGGAGCCGCCCGAAGAGGTGACGCGCCTGCTCGAATCGCTGGATGTGCGCGAAGGAGGGCGGCGCCTGGTGCTGGTCACGGCGCATCGGCGGGAGAACTTTGGTCGTCCGCTGGAGGCCATCTGCGCCGCGCTGCGTGAACTGGCCGGGCGCGGGGACGTGGAAATCCTCTACCCCGTGCACCCCAACCCGAACGTGCGCGGCCCGGTCTATCGGCAACTGGAGGGCGTGGCGCACATCACGCTGTTGCCGCCGCTGGATTATCTGCCGCTGGTGCATTTGATGCGCCGGGCGACGCTCATTCTGACCGATTCGGGCGGCATTCAGGAGGAAGCGCCGGCCTTCGGCGTGCCGGTGCTCGTGCTGCGCGAGGTGACCGAACGCCCCGAAGGCGTGGAGGCCGGGGTGTTGAAAATCGTGGGGACGGAAACGGCGCGCATCCTGGCCGAGGCGAACCGTCTGCTCGACGACCCCGCAGCGCACGCCGCGATGGCGAAGGCGGTCAACCCCTATGGCGACGGTCACGCCGCGGAGCGCATCGTCCGCGCGTTGCTGGAATACCGATGACGCACCTGCCGACGTCTCAGAGGCGATTTTGTGGGAGTTAACCATTTGTAAAGCACGCTCCATGCCTCTTTGTGTATAATTAGATTGATGAAACGTTTGCGAGGCCTCGCCGGATGTTTACTGGCTCTTCTTTTTCTGTTCTACGCCTGGGGGCCCGCCCAGGCGCAGGGAACGGATTTTCACTATTTCGACGAGACGGGGCACAACGTCGTCGGCGAGTTCTGGAAGTTTTACCAGAGAGCCAAAGACCCTACCCTTCTATACGGCTATCCCATCACCGAGCAGTTCATCAGTCGCGATGGGAAGACGGTGCAGTATTTCCAGCGCGCCCGCTTCGAGTGGGATGGGGTGAGCATCCGCCTGACACCCATCGGTAAGGCGACTTATACGCCGGGCAGCCAGTTAAACGTATACAATCCTCTGGCCTGTCAGATGTTTGCCGAAACCGGCTACCCGGTTTGTTTTGCTTTCCTGGAGTTTTTCAACGAGTACGGTGGAGTGGCGCAGTTCGGCTATCCCATCTCGCCGTTCGAGTACCACGACAACATGATTGTGCAGTACTTCGAGAACGCGCGCCTGGAATGGCATCCCTGGATGCCGGAGGGACAACGTGTGGCAGTCGGCGATCTGGGGTATGTGTACTTCGACAAGATGGGGGAAGACCCGGCGCTCCTCGATCCGGCCCTTCCGTATGATGAGACGATTGTCCGGCCGCGTGTGCTCTCGCTGGTCGTGCGTGCCTTCGTGCTGAAAGCGGTGACGCTCTCCAGCGACCAGCAGATGCTCTTCGTCATCGTGCAGGATCAAAACCTGCGATCGGTTGCCAACGCCCAGGGCACGATTGTGGTCCATTGGCCGGCTGGCGGGGACCAAACCCTGCCCTTCGTCACCAATGAAAACGGCGTTGCCATCGTCCCGTTGGCGTTCTCCGGACAGCCTTACGGTAACCTGGTCTACATTGATGTGGATGTCACTTATCAGGGTTTGCACAAGCAGACAACGACCTCGTTCCGCATCTGGTACTGATGACGATCACCGGCAGTAAGGGCAGCGGGCGCCTGCAAGGCGCTTTTTCTTTTTTCCCGGGGAAGGCGAAGAGAGGGTATAATCTGCCTCCGCTATTCCACTTCCTTTTGCCAGAATGGATACGATATGGAGATAATCGCTTTTCTCGTTGACTTCATCTTGCACCTGGATAAGCACCTCGCCGAAATCATCAGCCAATACGGCTTGTGGACGTATGGCATCCTGTTCTTCATTATCTTTATGGAGACGGGCTTCGTAGTCACGCCCTTTTTGCCCGGCGATTCGCTCCTCTTTGCCGCGGGCACCTTTGCTGCCCTGGATGCGCTGAACGTCTTTGTGGTGCTTGGTTTGCTTGCCGTCGCCGCCATCCTGGGCGATACGGCCAACTACTGGATTGGCCACAGCCTGGGAGAGCGTGCCTACCAGAGCCGCTGGGTGAAGAAAGAGTACCTCGACCGCACGCACGCTTTCTTCGAGAAGCACGGCGGTAAGACCATCTTCCTGGCGCGCTTCGTGCCCATCATCCGCACTTTCGCCCCCTTCGTGGCCGGCGTGGGGCGTATGTCCTACGGGTACTTCGTCACGTACAACATTGTAGGGGGCATCACCTGGGTGAGCCTGTTTACCCTCGCCGGATACTTCTTCGGCAATATTCCCTTCATCAAAGAACACTTCTCCATTGTCATCATCGTCATCATCCTGATCTCGCTGGTCCCTGTGGCCATTGAGGGATGGAAAGCACGCCGGGAAGGGGCACAACGCCAGGTCGAGGCGGAGGTCGAGACCCCCTGAGCGCACGTCAACATTCGATCCTGCGGTGGTTCGCTGCCTTCTTCGCCTTTTTGATGCTACTCATCGTGATTGCAGCGGACCTGAATCGCCTGCCGCCTCTCATCCGGGACGTCTATCGCTTTCCCGGCGGGGACAAGGTCGGTCACTTCGTCTTAATGGGTCTCCTCAGCCTGTTCGTGAACGCCGCAGCGTTGACGACTTTTCCCCGGCAGGGAGCAAAGCGAACGGTGCTCATCACCAGCCTGTCCCTGGCTTTCCTGGTTGGCCTGGAAGAATTGAGCCAGGGCTTCATTCAAAGCCGTACCCTCTCCCTCACCGATCTGCTCAGCAGTTACGCCGGCATCGCCTTGTGCGCCTGTCTGGCGTACTTCTGGAAAAGTTAAGATGAAAGGAGATTTTAATCGTATGCGTAAGTTCCACTCTCTCTTTCTCTTGTTTCTTCTCGTTGCGCTGTTGATCGGCGCCTGCCGACCGGCGGCCCCAGAGACCGCCGCGCCGAAGGAGCCGGTCACGTTGCGCATCGCCGTCCTTCCCATCATGGACACGTTACCCATGCTGGTCGCCGAGTCGGAAGGTCTTTTTGCGGAGAACGGTGTTCAGGTCGAGTTCGTACCGGTCGCCTCGGCGCCGGAACGGGATCAGGTTTTGCAGGCCGGTCGGGCGGACGGGACGGTCAACGAGACGCTGTCCGTGATGTTCTTCAACAAGGAGAAAGTGCAGATGCAGGTCGTGCGCTTCGCTCACATGGCGACGCCAGAATCCGGTCACTTCTTCATCCTGGCCTCGGCGCAAAGCGGCATCAGCGATGTGGATGGGCTGAAAGGTGCAGAGATCGGCATCTCGCAGGGCACCATCATCGAGTACATCACCGACCGCCTGCTGACGGCGCAGGGCTTCGCGCCGGAAGATATCAAGACCGTCGCCGTGCCCAAGATCCCCGACCGCCTGGCTCTGCTCGGCTCCGGTGAACTCCAGGCCGCCGTCCTCCCCGACCCGCTGGGCGCGCTGGCCGAGCAACAGGGCGCAAAAATCATCCTGGACGACCGGCAGTATCCGACCTACGGCGCGAGCGTGATCTCGTTCCGCAAGGAGGTCATTGACCAGCATCCGGAAGCCATTCGCGCTTTCCTGGCCGCCGTGGAAGAGGCCGTGACGCGCATCAACAGCGAGCCGGAACGCTTCACTGGCCTTCTGAGCGAGAAGAAACTCGTCCCACCGCCGCTGCTGGAGACCTATCACATCCCGACCTTCCCCACCGCCGGCGTCCCCAGCGAGGCGGACTGGAACGACGTGCTCTCCTGGGCGAAAGAGAAGGGCCTCCTGGAGGCCGATATCTCCTACGCCGATTCGGTCACCGATGCGTTCCTGCCCTAAGCCTAAGGCAGAGGAGGCAAGGAGGCCTCCTCTGCCTGCCACAGACAACCACAGATAAACACGGATGAACACAGATATTCGTGTCATTCGTGTTATTCGTCCTCATTCGTGATACTTATTCGTGTCATTCGTGCCATTCGTCCCATTCGTGATACTTATTCGTGATCCCCATGATTGACGTCCAGGCGCTGACTTTCTCCTATTCCTCCTCCCCTCCCATCTTCGAGGATTTTCACTGGCGCGTCCAGGCTGGCGA
>RFJH01000246.1 GCA_003694975.1 Anaerolineae bacterium
GAGGAGCGCCTGGTGGAAAACGCCGCCCGCATGGGCGAATACCTGCTGCAAGGCCTGCGTCGTCTTCAGAAAGAGCACCCCGTCATTCAGGATGTACGCGGGCGCGGCTTGATGGTCGCCACCGAATTCGCCGATAAGGCCACCGCCAAGGCCGTGCAGGAAGCCTGCCTGAGAGAACACCTCTTGCTTCTCACCTGCGGTACCTACGAGAACGTCATCCGCTGGATTCCACCCCTGATCGTGAAGCAAGAGCAAATTGACGAGGCGTTGGACATTTTCGCGCGCGCCCTCCAGTCCTGACTGCAAGAGAGGAGATACCCATGCACATCTGGCGTATCAACACCCGTACCCAGACCCTCAGCCGTGAACCTGTCCCCGAAACCTGGGAGCGTCTCGGCGGGCGCGGGCTGATAGCCCGCATCCTGCTCGACACCGTCCCCCCGACCTGCGACCCCCTCGGCCCCCGCAACACGCTTATCTTCGCCCCGGGCCTGCTCGTCGGGCACATGCTTTCCTCCTGCGACCGCATCTCCATCGGTGGCAAGAGTCCCCTCACCGGCGGCGTGAAGGAGGCCAACGCCGGAGGGCGCACCGGCCTCGCCCTGACCCACCTGGGCGTTAAAGCTCTGCTCATCGAAGATCGCCCCGACAAACCCGGCTGGTGGGTGCTACACCTCTCCGCCGAGGGCGCCCGCTTCGACCCTGCCGACGACCTGACCGGCCTGGGCGTCTACGAGAGCGCGGCGCGGCTGTGGGAACGCTACAGTCACGGCGATCGTCGCGACGACGCCCTGGCAATCGCACTCATCGGCCCGGGCGGTGAAATGCGCCTGCGCGCCGCGGGCGTACAAAACCTGGATAAAGACCGCGTCCCTTCCCGCATCGCCGCGCGCGGCGGTCTGGGCGCGGTGATGGGCAGCAAGGGCCTCAAGGCCATCGTGATTGACCCCGCCGACGGCGAAAAACCACCCATTGCCGACCTCGAAGCCTTCCGCGCCGCCCAAAAAGCCTTCAATCGCGCCCTCCAGGATCACCCACAGACTCACACCTACCATGATTACGGCACCGCCGCCATGACTCTGATGTGCAACCACTTCGGCGGCCTGCCTACGCGCAACTTCTCCTCCGGCCAGTTCGAGGGTGCGGAGAAAATCAGCGGTGAGCACATGCGCGAGACCCTTCTGGCGCGCGGTGGCGTGAGCGAGACGACTCACGCCTGTATGCGCGGCTGTCTCATTCAGTGCTCCAACGTCTTCGGCAGCGCGCAGGACGAGGTCATCGTCTCGCCGCTCGAATACGAGACCATAGGCCTGATGGGCGCCAACCTGGGGATTGACGACCTGGATGCCATCGCCCGTCTGAACCGCGCCGTCAACGACCTGGGACTGGATTCCATCGAGATCGGCGCTGCCCTGGGCGTGGCCGCCGAGGCCGGATTGTGGGAATTCGGCGATGGCGAAGCCGCCTTGCGTCTGCTTGAGGAAATCCGCCGTGGCACCCCCCTCGGTCGCATCCTCGGCAACGGCGCCGTGACCACCGGGCGCGTCTTCGGCGTGGAGCGCGTCCCCGCCGTGAAAGGGCAGGCCATCTCCGCCTACGACCCGCGCGCCATCAAAGGCACCGGCGTCACCTACGCTACCTCCCCCCAGGGCGCCGACCACACCGCCGGCCTGACCATCCGCGCCAAAGTAGACCACACCGACCCCAAAGGCCAGGCGAAACTCTCCTTCAAAGCGCAGGTCAACATGGCCGGATACGATACCCTGGGCGCCTGTCTCTTCGCCGGATTCGGCTTCGCCGCCGCCCCGGAGACCATCCGCGACCTGTTGAACGCCCGCTACGGTTGGGATGTGGGCGACGACATCCTGCAAGCCCTGGGACGTGAGACCATCCGCCTGGAACGCGAGTTCAATCGTCGCGCCGGCTTCACCCCCGCCGACGACCGCCTCCCCGAATGGATGACTCGTGAACCCCTCCCTCCCACAAACGCCGTCTTCGACGTCCCCGCAGAAGACCTCGACAACACTTTCCGCGACCTGTAACCGCCCTCCCCCGCGACAAAGCCTCCCACAGCCCTGTGGGAGGCTTTGCGATTCCAACGTCTCGCGCCCCGAAGAGTCACGCTGCGAACACGACCTGTAGTCTGTCCTCATCGTCATAGTACGAACGCGCGGCAAAGGGCGGATCGCCGGGCTTCATCTTCCGTATGCGCTCCAGAAGCACCGCCACGTCCTCGACCAGAGGCAATTCGCGCAGGCGAGAAACCGGCACCCACTCCAGTGTCCCCTCGGCAGAGGGGCGTAAATCGCCGCGAACGTTCTCGCCGGTGAAAACATAGATGCCGATTCCCACTCGCTCGTCTGCATCCACAATCAGCGTGCCGCACAGCCTCAGATCGGCGCTCAGGCCGGTCTCCTCGCTCAACTCCCGCAGGGCTGCGGAGAGCACATCCTCCCCGCGTTCGACATGACCACCAATACCGTTGTATTTGTTCGCCCACAAACGCTTCGTCGGGGAGCCTTTCAAGAGCAGGAACGAATCACCGCGCCGCAGAAAAATCAATGTGCGCGGGATGAGCATGTAGCGATCGAACGTGACGCCCTGGTCACTGCGCGGCATAAGCATCTCCTAATCTGCCAGATCGTCGGTATTTTCTTCGACTTTTGTCCCACCGAGGTAATCCGCCAGGGTTGGTTGCACGGCCACCGGCGTGACGAATTTCTCTACATACCGCCGCGTGTTCGCGACGCCCAGGGCGGCAAACAACATGTCGAACTGCTCCTCCCAAACAGCGCTCAACTCATCACGGAAAGACGAGGGCAAGGCATAAAGTTCTCGTTTGAACGGGCCCAAGGCGTATTTGCGCGTCTTGTAGTAGAACTGCTCATCGGTCTGGTCGGGTTTGCGGTCGGTGCTTTTGTTGGCATCCAGCCAGGCGTACATCTCCTTCCGCAAATCGTCGGGAGCACGATCGTAGAAGATGTTCATGAAATTGGTCGCCAGATGCACCTCGCACGCCTCGGCCTCGACGAACTTCCCAAAGGCATCTTGCGGCAACGTAGAGGCACCGTGCTGCACCGTACCGGCCAGGCCATACTCGGAACGCGCCACGCGGCTCAGGTTGCGGAGCGTATCGAAATCCACCTTTACGCGGGCAATCGTCCCATCGGGCAAAACCACGCCGCCGTGCGAGGTGCCGGTCTGGATACTGATTTTGCTCAGGCCCGGGCTGCCAGGGGAGCGTTTCGCCAATTCAGCGTTGAAGCCGTCCATGTAGGCGCGCAATTCCGGCTCGGTGGAGTTGTGGCCGCCCACCTCGCCGATCTCACCGCCGATCGAAACGGTGACTCCGCGTGGCTCGATACGGCGGATATAAGCAGCAAACATGGCCGAGAGTTCATAGTTCAGCCGTTGTTGTTGTGACACGTCCGGCAGGGTGACATCCACCAGCGTTGAGGTATCTACATCAATGTTGAAAAAGCCGGCAACGATGGCTTCGCGCGTCAGGTCGCGAACGGCAGTCAATTCGGCTTCCGCATTCTCCTGATATCGCTTTGCGGAAACCTGGAAGTGGTCGCCCTGAAGAAAAACGGGGCCACGATACCCTTCTGCAATCGCGGCTGCCAGGATGGCAGTCGCATACTCCGCCGGACGCTGCGCCGTATAGCCGATCTCGGAGCGGGCGATCTCAAAGATAAGCGCCGCCGCGTCCACCTTCATGGCCGCGCGAAAGGCCGCGCGAGCAGCATCGAAGGGAAGCACGCGCAGGTTGATGGCAGGCACGGTAAACGTCAGGGGGACATCACCTCGACCACGCGCCATATACAGGTCGTGAATTGACGAAGGAATAATGCCCAGGTCGAGAGCAGCGAGGCGAGTCAGATACCGCGCTCCCGCCTGCCGCTCACCTTCTTCCAAAGCAGAAATTTCAACCAGCCGCTCTATTTGCGTCCGCAAACTCGTTTCACTACGCACAGACACACGTTCACCATCCAGAGAGAGACACCCCCCCAATTCAGCCAGAAGGCTTTCAAGAACACTCACCATAACTTGACTCCTTACCCAAATACTCTGACCGCCGGAGTAAGGTGGTCAGGTTTGCAGATTATAAAGCAGAAATCCCCCAATGGTCACTTCCGACAGCGTGCAAGGCCATCGTCCGCAAAAAACAGGTTCTGCTCTTTGATGAAGAACACGAGACGCGCTTCAATAACCTCATCCTGAGAGCAGCCGATCACCGCGACGAATTGCCCGTGGTGAACGGCATCCGTCTGACTCGTTGGCAGAATGACACCCCGGACACCTTCCCGGCCCAGCACAACGAAACCAATGCGTGGATAGGGACGCACATCGTAGATGGCCCAGGGGTTCTGCGAGCCAATTTTCTCGTTCGCCGCGTAGAAACGCGGATAAAGGACTTTGCCCACAGAAAAGGCTGCTTCAGGCTGAGCAAGGAAATTTTCCAGGTTTTGCTCTGTAGCGTTCGTCAGGAATGAAGGATGTGCGACAATTTCGCTTTCCAGTTCTGATAAGGGATAATCGGCTAAACGAGAAGGAATCGCTTTTTCCAGAAGGGGCAACATCGCTCCCAAAACAAAGAAAACTAGCCACCTGACACTTTTAACAAGAGACCATTCGGAAACTCCGTTCACACATGAGCCAGCACCATAGCCCTACGTCGAACGAGTTCTTGGCGTTGATAACGACAGGCAGCCACGGCGACTGCCAGAGCA
>RFJH01000036.1 GCA_003694975.1 Anaerolineae bacterium
CCCTTATTACTTCCGCTTCGAGGCCGACCTGGAACTGAAGGTGGATTTCGAGGACATCCACGCCGTGGAAAACGGTACGGCACTCTACGAAATCATGCTTTTACGGGGGAGACGGCACCCCTGAGAAGTCAAAAGGGCACCTCAACAGGTGCCCTTCAACCTACGCCGCCAGCAAAGCCTCCAGGTTTGCCTTCGAGGTCTCCTCCACCTTCTCGTGGAGCGAGTTGCCGTGCGCATCCATCGTGACCACGACCGGGAAGCGTTCCACCTCGATGACCCAAATCGCCTCCGGCACGCCGAACTCCAGTTTGTGCACCGCGACGACGCGCCGCACGCTCTGGGCAATCAACGAGGCCGCGCCGCCGATGGCATGGAAGTAGACGAACGGCACTTCCTGGCATCCCTGAAGCGTCTTCGCGCCCATACCGCCTTTGCCGATCACACCCTTTGCGTTGAAGTGACGCATCACATCCGCCTGGTAGGGCTCCTCGCGAATGGACGTGGTCGGCCCGGCGGCCACAAAACGGTACTCGCCCGTATCCAGCCCGGCGACGACCGGTCCACAATGGTAAATCACGCCGCCGTTCAACAGGGGCTTGATCGCCTCGTAGACTTCGAGGTCATCGCCCTGCGGCGGACGCGTCTTTTTGATGAACGTCTCGACAATCCACTTATGCACCGCATCGCGCCCGGTAATCATCACGCCGGAGAGCGCCACCGCTTCGCCGACGCCCAGGCTGCGGACGGTCTCATCGCTGATGGGGAGGGTAATCTCGCGCATCGTTGTTCTCCCTTCACTCATAGAGCACTTCGTCGCCGCGCACCGTCATCCTGCGGCGGCGGTACGCCCAGCACATATACGAGACGGAGACGAAATACGAAGCCGGCAGGCGATGCAGCCCCTTGACCTTCGTACCCAGGACGGTCGTCTTACCGCCGAAGCCCATCGGGCCAATGCCCAGTTGGTTGGCCTCTTCCGTCAGGCGCTTCTCCAGCGCGTCCAGGTCGGGGTTCGGGTTCGGGTCGTCCAGGCGGCGGAGGAGGGCCTCCTTCGAGGCCAGGTAGGAGGAGCCGCGGTCGCCGCCGATGGCGATGCCGAGTACGCCCGGTGCACAGCCCTTGCCCTGCGCCTTGTAGACCGCGTCGAGCGCCACCTTGCGCACGCCCTCCAGGTCACGTCCCGCCCCCAGACGGCTGTCGGGCAGTTTGTACTGCGCGCCGACGTTCTCACAACCGCCCCCCTTGAGCATCAGTTCGATGACCAGGGGCTGATCGGCGTCCACTTCCTCGAAGTGGATGGTGGGGTAATGTTCATCGCCGGTGTTATCGCCGCTGTTCCTGCCGGTGATGGCGTCCACCGCGTTCGGGCGCAGGTACGTCCGCCGCGTGGCCTCCTGCACGGCGGCGATGATCTGCCGACGCAAGGCACGCGTGCTCATCCCCTCCGGATAGCGGACATAGAAGAGCGGCGTGCCGGTGTCCTGACAGATCGGGGTGGAGTTCTCTCGCGCCAGTTCCACGTTCTTCAGAATCGTCTCCAGCGCGCCGCGTGCCGCCGAGCCCTCTTCCTCCTGCTCCAGCGCAGCGCGCAGACGCGCCTCCACGTCCTCCGGCAAATCGGTGGATGTGCGGCGGATGAGTTCGAGTATCGCTTCGGTCAAGTCGTTCATGAGGGCCTCCAGGGAAAGTCAATACACACCTATCATACCTCGAAATCTCCCCGAAAGCGAGGCGAGACAGACCGAATGGCCATCGGGCAAGTACGCCCCTTCTTCATCCAGAAGAGGGGGCGTTACAAACACTCACTATCCGAAAAATCCTTTTGACCGTGGGCATCATTACAATGGCAAAGGATCAAACGGTAGCCGAGCGTTACGCTAAGCCAGCCAAGACGCAGGTACGAAACACCGTATCGAGGTTGTTCGGCCAAGCAGTTCGGCAAGATCACCTAGCCGCTCAGGCCGAGGCCCCCCTTTGACGTAATACACGGTCCCGATACGTCCTTTGGAGCCACGCCTCGACAGGCTCGATAGTCGCTCGAGCAGTGAATCGCGATACGTTCAGTGTTGTTTCGGATAGGTTGCTATAAAAAATCCAGGGCCCTATTGGAACAACTGCCCCAGGAGATACACGATCACCGGAGCAACGCAAGACAGGGCAAATAGCACCGCCACAACAATCAAGGCGATCATACACCCCTTGCTCCCCAAGACCCCTTTCGTTGTGCGGATTTCGGCATTTGGGAAAAGGGCTTGGAGTTGCTCTTGTTTCTGCGCCGGGATGCCCTCCAGATTGAGTTTAATACTCTGCCCAGACCCATCCACCACCCTATCGAGGGTAATCATGGGACGGCCCTGAGACGTCTTATGCTTAATGAACACCTGCCGGACAGCCTCGTTGGCCACAATGCGGGTCTTGCTGGAATCCAGCAAATCCTCCCAAATCACCCGACGGTTGGTAACTCCCACCACGTGCCCTCTGGTGCGTTCGACCTCCACCCCCTGTTGGGGAGTGGCAAACTGACCGGAGCTTGACCAACCACTGCGCGACATGGGCTGAGCAGGGCCAAGACGAAACGACGTCGATTGACTCTGCCTTACAGGCCCAAAGACAACCTCTTCCCCCTCTTCAAGTTCGGTATAAAGAAAAGATATCATTGTGCCCTTCCCTTCGCTGTGATGGAGAACCAGGCGGAAAGATGAACTATTCCCCCCTACCACCCAGAAATCACCTCGCCGCATTCGTTTGTTACATTATACACGAACTTCCTCTCTTCCGCGTTCCCCTGAAGCACAGCCACTTGACACCCCTCCCCACCGCGAGTATCCTCCTCCCATCCTTTCTCC
>RFJH01000247.1 GCA_003694975.1 Anaerolineae bacterium
CCAGTTTCAAGAAATCGCGTCGTGAAAGACGTGAATGCCTCGCGTTCATTGTGATGACCTTGATCCTCGATTGTGATCTGTTGCTTTCCTGGTAGGCTCCTATGCAATATTTTCTGGATTTCGGGAGAGGAGGGTATCCAGTTGCCCTTCATCATCGAAGTGTTCGCGGAAGCGAGCGACGAATTCCCGACGGCTGTATGTATGATTCTGGGTGCCTACCTGTTCCAGGCAATATGTGGCTGCAAGGGCACCTATCTTGCCGCACAGCGCCCAATCGAAGCCGTGGCTCCAACCGGCCAGGAAGCCGCCGCGAAAGGCGTCGCCCACGCCGGTGGGGTCGGCGATTTTGTTCGGCGGGACGGCCGGCACGTGGACGACCCGACCTCCCACGTAGATATCTGCCCCATGCTCGCCGCGCGTGACGACCAGAATGTCCACGGCCTCAAGGATGCCTTCCAGGTCGAGGCCGGTTTTCTTGCAAATCAGGCCAAATTCGTAATCGTTGACGAACAGGAAGCGCGCTCCGCGCATATCGCGCAGCAGTTCTTCTCCTTCCAGGCGTAGAACCTGCTGGCTGGGGTCGTAGAGGTAGGGAATGCCTAACTCGCGACACTCGGCGGCGAAGTTGGTCATCGCCACCGGATCGTTTGGTGAGACGACTACCAACTCCGGGCGCGGTGTGACATCCTTGATGCGCTGCCGCGAGGCATAGGCCATGGCGCCCGGATAGAAACTGGCGATCTGGGCATTGGCGCGATCGGTGGTAGCGAAGAAGGAAGCGGTGAACTCCCCAGGAACGACCTCCATCAGGCTGGTATCGACGCCTTTCTCTTCCAGCCAGGCACGATATTCCGCGAAGTCCTCGCCAACGGTGGCCATGACGCGCGGGCGCACGCCGAGCAAGGCCATGGTGTAGGCAATGTTCGGTGCGACGCCGCCGCGCTGCCGCGACATGCCGTCCACGAGGAAAGAAAGGCTGATTGATTCCAGGCGCTCGGGGAGGATTTGCTCCTTGAACAGGCCGGGAAAGGTCATCAGGTAATCAAAAGCGACAGATCCGGTGAGGAGAACGTCCATAGTGGTTGAGGTTCTTTCTAGTAAGGGGTCAGGATATTGGGCGAACAACGTTGGGGAGGTTTGTATCGAAAGGGGGATAGACGATGCCGTTTTCGGTGACGATGGCGGTGATCAGTCGATGAGGGGTTACATCAAAGGCCGGGTTGCGCGCCCTGGCCCCTTCCGGCGCCACGCGGCGACCCATCAGACGCAGTTCCAGGACTTCATCCGGAGAGCGCTCCTCGATGGGGATCAGACCACCATGTGTCAGGGACAGGTCAATTGTCGAGGTCGGAACGACAGAGTAAGCGGGGACGTTGTTATCATGGGCGGCCAGGGCGAGCATGTAGGTGCCGATCTTGTTGGCCACATCGCCGTTCGCGGCGACGCGGTCCGCGCCGAAGAACACCTTTTGCGCCTGACCGGTGCGCAGGAAGTAGCCTGCGGCGTTGTCGCTGATAATCTCGTAGGGAATGCCATATTGACTCAACTCCCAGGCCGTCAGGCGTGCGCCTTGTAAGCGTGGACGAGTCTCGTCCACGAGGACGTGAACGCGCTTGCCCTGTTCGTGCGCCATGCGAATCACGCCCAAAGCGGTACCCCAGTCCACGGTCGCCAGGGCGCCTGTGTTGCAGTGATGGATGACGGTGTCGCCGTCTTCGATCAGGGTGGCGCCGTGTCGTGCCATGCGCTTGTTGATTTCGACGTCCTCGTCCGCGATGCGTTGGGCCTCGTCCAGCACAGCCTGACGCATCTCTTCGACAGGGCCGGCGAAATCGGCAATGTGCTTCAAAACTCTCTCCAGTGCCCAGGCCAGGTTGACTGCCGTCGGACGGGCGGAGCGCAGAAGGGAAGCGGCGGCTTGCAGATCGGCGAACAGGCCCTGGGTTGAGGATGCTTCGGATTCGCGCGCTGCCAGAGCCAGGCCAAAGGCGGCGGCTGCTCCGATTGCCGGCGCGCCGCGCACCACCATGTCCGTGATGGCCTGTGCCACAGAGCGATGCTCGCGGAATGATGCGACCTCTAGCCTTTCTGGCAAGAGGCGCTGGTCAATCATTTTCAGTTCGTGACGGTCGTAATCCCAGAAGACGGTGCGCATGGTTTCTCGCCCATAAAAAGGCGCTCTCACGCGAGAGCGCCGATGTCAGCAGAGGTAGTTTATCATGGGATGAGGCGATTGTCAAAGTTGAACTCCCCGGATTCCATAGTAGAATCGCCTCATGGTCACAGATGAGCGCCTCCGCCGTATCCTGGATACTCTGCCCACGCGCCCCGGCTGCTATCTGATGAAGAACGCCCGGGGGGAGGTGATTTACGTCGGCAAGGCGATCAACCTGCGCAACCGCGTGCGCTCCTATTTCCAGGCCGCCAGCACGCAGACCCCGAAGACGCGCCGCATGGTGCGTGAAATCGCGGATATCGAATGGATTGTGGTCGGCTCGGAACTCGAGGCGTTGATCCTCGAGATGACGCTCATCAAGCGTCACCGCCCGAAGTACAACGTCCGTCTGAAGGACGACAAGCGCTACCCGTACATCAAAGTCCATTGGGGCGATCCCTTCCCGAAAGTGACCGTCACCCGACGCATGACGGACGACGGCTCGCGCTATTTCGGGCCGTATACCTCTGTCTGGGCAGTGCACCAGACCCTGAACGTGCTACGCCGCATCTTCCCCTACCTGACCTGCGACCGCGTCATCACCGGCCAGGACCGCCGCGCCTGCCTGTACCATGATATTAAACTCTGCGCTGCTCCCTGCATCGGCGCCATCGACCGCGATTCCTACCGCCGCATGATCGCCGACCTGATGGATTTCCTGAACGGACGCACGGAGCCCATCCTCAGCCGCTTGCAGGCCGAGATGGAGAAGGCCTCCGAGGAGATGCGTTACGAGCGCGCAGCCGCCCTGCGTGACCGCATTCGCGCCATCCAAAAAGTGGTCGAGAAGCAGCGCATCATCGGAAAACAGGACGTAGATACCGATGTCATCGCTCTGGCGCGTGCCGATGACGAGGCCTGCGTGCAGGTCTTCTTCATTCGCGGCGGAAAGTTGATCGGGCGGGAGTACTTCGTCCTCGAAGGGGCTGCGGAGGCCGAGGACGCCCAGGTGATGGCCGATTTCCTCAAGCAGTTCTATACCGAGGCCGCCATGGTCCCACCGGAAGTGCTCCTGCCCCAGGAGATTGATATTGAAGAGGCGCGCATTATCAAGCAGTGGCTGCACGGGAAGCGCGGCGGTCGCAAGGTGGAGATCCGTGTCCCGCGTCGCGGACAGAAGCGGGACCTGGTGCAAATGGCCGCCCTCAACGCCGCCGAGACCCTGCGTGCCCTGCGCGCCCAATGGCAGACGGATAAGCACAAGAACGAGCAAGCCCTGGCCGAGTTGCAGGAGGCGCTTGGCTTGCCCTCGCCGCCCAATCGCATTGAGTGTTATGATATCTCCCATACCCAGGGCGTGGCTGCCGTTGGCAGTATGGTGGTCTTCACGCAGGGCGTGCCGGATAAGAAACTCTACCGCCGCTTCAACATCAAGACGGTCAGCGGCGTGGACGATTTCGCCAGCATGGAGGAGGTCCTTCGGCGGCGCTTCCGCCGTTGGCAGGCGGCTCAGGAGGCCTCTCACGCTCCGGGCGCGGCGACCGGGCCGGGGTCCGGTCGCGATGCGGCGTTCGCCTTACTGCCCGATCTGCTCATCGTGGACGGCGGCAAGGGGCAGTTGGGGCGCGCCGTCGCCGTCCTCGAAGAGTTCGGCGTGTCCGACCGCGTTGCCGTGGTCGGATTGGCGAAGCAGCGAGAGGAGATTTTCTTCCCCCACCGCTCCCGTCCGTTGACCCTGCCGCCGCACTCGCAAGGCCTCTATCTCATCCAGCGCGTGCGCGATGAGGCGCACCGCTTTGCCATCACCGCACACCGCAAACGCCGGTCGAAGCGGGGAATGGCCTCGGTGCTGGATGCCATCCCCGGAATCGGGCCGGCGCGACGCAAGGCGCTCTTGAAGTATTTCGGCTCTGTGGATAAGATTAGGGAAGCCACGCCGGAGGCGTTGGCCGCCGTGCCCGGCATCAACCCCTCCCTGGCCGAGACGATTAAGGCGCATCTGGAGTGAGATGAAGACCGTCTGGATCGTGGATGACGATGAAGAGATGGCCCGCGCCGTGCGGCTCATGCTCGAACTGCTCGATTGCAAGACGCGTTCGTTCCTGAACGCACGCAGCGCGGCGCAGGCGCTCTTGCGGGGGCAACGCCCCGATTTGATGATCCTGGATATCATCATGCCGGAGGTCACCGGCCTGGACCTGCTGGAGTTCCTGCGGCGGCGCCCGGAGTGGAAAGACCTGCCCATCGTGATGCTTTCCACGGAGGCCTCCGACGTGCGCATTGACCAGGCCATGTCGCTCGGCGCGGATGGGTACCTGACCAAGCCGGTCACCATCGAGGAACTGGAGCGCGTGATGGCGGAGGCCTGGCGTAAACATCAAAAACCGAGGTGAGTTGGTATGGCGAAGAGAAAGGCAAAGAAGAAAAAGACGGCGAAGCGCACGACGTCCGCGCGGCGGAACCGCCTGACGCGGCAACAGAATCTCATGCGCATCGCCTTTATCGTGGTTTCCGTTGTCCTTTTGCTCTCCATGGTGCTGGCCATGGTGATTAATTTGTGAGCGAGGCGACTTTATGTTGGAAAAACTGGCCGGCATCGAGGCTCGCTACGAGGAGATCGAGCGCGAGTTGATGGATGTGGGAGGCGATTACACTCGCGCGGCCCAGTTGAGCAAGGAACGCTCCGACCTGGAGCCGATTGTCGAGAAGGCGCGCGCCTATCGGCAGGCGCTTCAACGCATCGAGGAGGCCCGCGCTCTCCTGGAGGGCGAAGAGGATGCCGAACTGCGCTCCCTGGCGGAGGCCGAGATCGAGGAACTGGAGCCGCAGGTGGAGCGTCTGGAAAGGGAGATCAAGCGTCTCCTGCTGCCGCGCGACCCGCGCGACGAAAAGAACGTCATCATGGAAATTCGCGCCGGGACGGGTGGTGAGGAGGCAGCTCTCTTCGCCGCAGACCTGTTCCGCATGTACACGCGTTACGCGGAACGTCAGGGCTGGGAGGTGGAGGTCCTCTCGCAAAACGCGACCGGCATCGGAGGGTTCAAGGAAATCATCTTCCTGGTCAAAGGAAAGGGGGCGTACTCGAAGTTGAAGTACGAATCGGGGGTGCACCGCGTGCAGCGCATCCCGGTGACCGAGTCTTCGGGGCGCATCCACACCTCGACGGCCACGGTCGCCGTACTGGCCGAGGTGGAGGACGTGGAAATCGAAATCCCCGAATCCGACCTGCGCATTGACGTCTACCGCTCGGCGGGAGCGGGGGGGCAGAACGTGCAAAAGAATGCCACCGCCGTGCGCATCACGCACCTGCCGACCGGCATCGTGGTCGCCTGCCAGGACGAGCGTTCGCAGTTGCAGAACAAGTTGCGCGCCATGTCCATCCTGCGGGCGCGCCTGTATCAGATGGAGGAGGAGAAACGCCGCGCCGAGGTGGATGCGACGCGGCGTTCCCAGGTCGGCACAGGGGAACGCTCGGAAAAAATCCGCACCTACAATTACCCCCAGTCACGCGTCACCGATCACCGCATCAACAAGTCGGTCTTCAACCTGGACGAGGTGATGGAAGGCCATATTGACGAGTTCATCGAGGAACTGGCGACGCGCGAGGAAGCGGAGCGCCTGGCTTCCCTGGGCGAGGAGACGGGCGAGGGGCGATGACCGCGCCACTCGAAGTCCGCCTCGGTGACCTGCTGCGGGCGCGTAGCCTGACGCTGGCCGTGGCCGAATCCTGTACCGGCGGCCTGCTGGGGGATCGCATTACCAACGTCGCCGGTTCTTCGGATTACTTCCTGGGCGGCGTGATCGCCTATGCCAATCGCGTCAAAGAGGAGGTCCTGGGCGTCCCGGCGGAGACGCTGGAGCGAGAGGGCGCGGTCAGTCGGGAGACGGTCCTGGCGATGGCGCGCGGCGTGCGGCGACTCCTGGGCGCGGACGTGGCGCTGAGCGTGAGCGGGATCGCCGGCCCCGGCGGCGGGACTCCGGAGAAACCGGTCGGCACGACGTGGATCGCGCTGTCCGCACCGGAGGGGGCGTGGGCGCGGCGGTTCCGCTGGCAGGGCGACCGCCTGGAGAACAAGGCGCTCTCGGCGGAGGCCGCCCTGCGTCTGTTGCTCTCGTATTTGGAAGGGGATGTGGGGTAGTGTGTTGCACACTTTGGGTACATGAGCCAGATATGTTCGTGTCATTCGTCCTATTCGTGATTATTCGTGATCCCTCCTCACCTCGCCCGATAACCCGCCTGCTTCTGGGGGCGATTGCGTGGCTGTTTGCTCTCGCGGCCTGCACCCCAATCGCGGGAAAAAGCGTTTCGCCTATAACGCCGACCTCTCCCCCCGACGAACCCCCCTCCGCGCCTATCCGACCGCGCCTGGCGTGGTTCTACAAGCCTCCCGCCGAGGAGCAATTCGACCTGGTGACCACGTGGTACGATTTTTTCATCCTGACAAAGGGGGATGAAGCCGTCCGTGACCGATTGCTGGCGAGCGGCGAGGAAGGCCCCATCCTGGAGTACTTTCGCTTCGACGCCATCTACGACCCTCAATCGTGCACCGCGCAGCCGTGGGACAATCAGGTGGCCTACTATCCGGGCGATTTCTGCACCATCTCCCGTGAGCACCCGGACTGGTTCCTGACCGACGCCCAGGGGAGGCGCTTCTATCGCGCCGGTGAGAGCGAGGGTTACGTGATGATGGACCCCGGCAACCCGGGCTGGCGGGCGTTTTTCCTGGAACGCCTGCGGGAGAACATGGCCGATGCAAACTGGGGCGGCGTCTTCCTGGATAACGTCGAGGTCACGATGGCGTTCCGGGAGGACCGGGGCGAGATGCCCACCCAATACCCGGACGAGGCCTCCTACCAGGAAGCCGTCCAGGGGTTCCTGGCCTATCTACGCGAAGGGTATTTCGCGCACAGTTCACAGGTGATGTTCGCCAACCTTGTGGCGCGCAAGGACGAAGTGGACTGGCCCGCCTACCTGACCTATATCGACGGCGCCATGCACGAAGGCTGGGCAATTGACTGGCCCAACGGCCTCCGCCCGGTGGAGGTGTGGGAAAAGCAGATGTCCCTGGCCGAGTACACCCAGTCTATTGGGAAAACCATCATCCTGGTCTCTCACGGGCGGCGGGAACAGGAAGACCTGCAACGCTTCGCCTACGCCTCTTATCTCCTCGTCAACCAGGGACGCGCCTTCTTCCGTTATGCCTACGCTTACAACCAGGTCTGGCTCTATGAGAACTACGCCCTGGACCTGGGAGAACCCCTTGGTCCGCGCGAACGGGACGGCGATTTCTGGCAGCGCGCCTACACGCGCGGCATCGTCAGGGTCAACCCGTGGACGGGGGAAGCGGTGATTCAAGAAATCTCCCCGAACGGACGCGCTCCCTAGCGAGCCTTCTCAACGGCGTTCGCCGTTGGAGCCTGGAGGCTCACCTATGGCCAGTATTTTCTCAGCATGAGTGCTTCGACGGGCTTAGCGCAACTTGAGCGGGACGGCCTCCTCGATATAGCCTCGCTTCGTTCGGTTTACTCATCCCCCAGTCTTTTTCTTAGCGCAGCCTCTCCCTGTTGCCAGTTGAGACGTAGAACCGGCCGCGCGTCGGCTGCCCAGCCCAGGGCGGCTCCGATCAGACGTTGCCCCCACGTGGGGGGTGGCGGAAGGGCTGCTGCGGCGCTGAAGTCCACCTCGCGCCCGTTGATGCGGAAGGTGTAACGCCCCAGGCGCTCGATGGTGGGCTGTGCTTCCAGGAAAGCGCGCAAAGCGGCG
>RFJH01000248.1 GCA_003694975.1 Anaerolineae bacterium
GGCTCGATATCGGGCAGCGCGCCTGGGATTACGCTCGGCAGATCGACGATGCGCTGATCGGCGGTACGGCGCTTGTTCTCATGGGAGATGCCGAGTTACAAAGCGGCGATTATCCTCGTGCCCGTGACCATCTGACGCAGGGAATCCGAGTGTTGGAGAGCACCGGTGATCGCTGGCTTCAGGTACAGGCCTATCGCTCTCTGGCTCTTTTAGGGATCGAGGACGGCCATCCTGAGGAGGCGTTACACTATGTGGAGCATGCCCTCGCCATTTGCCGCGAACTGGGCATCGGCGATCAAGAGCCTCCTCTCCTCGCCATTCGAGGGTTGGTGTTGATCCGTTTAGGGCGCCAGGACGAAGCCCTTCGCTCCACGACCGAGGCCATGAAGCGCCTGCAATCGGGGATAGAGCAAGATTATCTGATCCCCTACTGGCACGCTCGCGTGCTGGGGGCTGCCGGTAAGAAGGATGAGGCGCAACGTGCCATGCAGCAGGCATATGAGTTGCTTCAAAAGATGCTCGCCGATCTCTCGCCTGAGCAGCGCCAGATGAGCCTGGAAAACGTCCCCGAACATCGGGAGATCGCGGCCGCCTGGAAACAACAACAGCCACGTCGCGTCACAGTCTCTCTGCCCTCTCGAACCTCTCCCAATCAACAAGTCTCTGTTACCTGGACGGTGGAAGCCCCTCAAGACCTTATGATTAAGAGAAAAGTGGCTCGACGGCGACATCGCATTGTACGGTTACTCAACGAGGCGCAAGAACAAGGGGGAGCGCCCACTCATCATCATCTGGCCAAGGCACTGGGGGTGAGCATGCGGACGATTGAACGCGATATAGCAGCATTGCGAAAAGAGGGCAAACTGCCGTAAATGCACTGTGTTGCCCATCCTTGTTTTGGAGAGCAGGAAATCAAAGGCCCCTATACCCTAAGGAGGTAAAACTGACGGAAACAACCGGATGACTGACGGCTCTCGCGAGAGTGGGAAGACAGGTATTTGTATGATTAGAGTACCAAAAGTACTTGTTTCTCCTCACCAGACGAGGTGATTGTGAACTTGACAGAGGATAGAGAACCCGCAATTCGTGAGAGTTTTATCTTGCACTTATGGAGCAGAAGCGATTCTCCGGTTTTTTGGCGTGGTCAACTTCGCCATGTCCGCACCGGTAGGGTGAAGACGTTCAATGGGGTCGCGGAGTTGTTTCGCTTACTGGCCAGCGAGATCGATGCCCTCGCTTCAAAGGACAGAGAGAGCGGGTTGCGCTAAACAGCGATCACGGTCTAAGGGCACGCATCGCTAAACGTCGCCTGCCCAGAGCCTCCGGCCACGTTATACGCCTCAATGCCATAGGTCACCGGTACACCAGAGTTGACAGCGAAAACATCCACATACGTGGTGGTGTTAGGCGCCAGGTCGGCAATAACGACCCCGTTACGGTAGATGCGGTAGCCGGCCTCGTTGTCGGCGCGGTCGGTCCAAGTAATTGTCATGCGCATATCGTTATTGACTCCATTCCAGGTGCAGACGAACTCATAGTGTTTCAGACTGGGACGCGCCGGTGGACTGGGCGTACGCGTAGGCGGCGGCGATACGGTCGGCACAGTCCAGTGACTGCCGCTGAGGGTGGCGTGTTCGCCCCGTACCCAGCATGTCCCAGAACCGCGCGGGTTCTTGACCACCCAATAATCTTCGGTGGGATGCTTTCCGGTGATATCCACTCTCTCTCCGGCTTGCAAAGTGGTCACAATGTCGTACTCCTGTCCCGGCCCCTTGCGGCAGTCACTGGCGGCGTTGATTTGTAGCCGCGGCGGGGAATAGGTCGGGGTAATGGTAGGCGTAGGAGAGGACGTCGGCGTGGGAGGAAGGGTAGGAGTGCCGAGAGGGGGCATTTGCACGGCTTGTAGCGTAAGAGCAGCGATAGTCCCTACCTGACTTTGCATAGGAGGCGTCATAGGGGGTTGGTGAGCAAGAGGTAAATTACAGCCCAGGACGAACAATAGCAGGATGCTGAGCGTCAGTCGACTCAGGATTTTCACCGGTGCATTCATACGACCTCCTCGCCGGTTGACCAACAGAACGACTTATTTCACGCGAACCACTTTTCCCCCACTCATTGCCTGTAAGGCAGCCGGCGTCAATTGAAAGATGGCGCGAGGGGTTCCGGCAGCCGCCCAGATGACTTCGTATTGCAACAGGTCCTCATCAAGGAAAGTTTCCATCGGGCGGGCGTGACCGATCGGCGGCACACCACCGATGGCAAATCCGGTCACCTCACGCACAAAATCCGGCTCGGCGCGGATGATGGGTTCGCCCACATATTCACCGATGCGCTTCTCATCAACGCGGTTGGCCCCACTGGTCAGAACCAGGATGGGGCGACGGCTTTCGCGCGTGCGGAAAATAAGTGACTTGACAATTTGTCCCACCTCGCATCCCACACGCCGGGCGGCTTCGGCTGCCGTGCGCGTGGATGCCTCGAACTCTATCACCGTGTAGTCGTAGCCGAGATCTTCCAGCGTGCGCTGTACTTTTTGGGCTGAGGGACTGAGAGACATAGGCTACCTGTCGAAGATACAAGAAGAGGTTGTCAAACAGCACAACGCGCCTGAAGGCGCGTCTTTGCCTGCAATCATCCGGATTGTGTATCTTGCTGGTGGTTGTTGTTCGTTTCCGGCGTGGGCACAACGAACACGGGCCTTTTGGACTCTCGAATGACTTGTTCGGCAACGCTACCGAGGAAAAGGAGTTTCAGCCCACCGCGCCCACGCGCCGTGAGCATAATCAGATCGACATCCTTTTCTTCGCTAATCTCGAGAATCGTGCGAGCCGGCATGGAGCCGGTCACGGTGGTATGCACTTTCACCCCATCACGCCGCAAGGATCGGGCAACGGCGTTCAGGAATTTGCGCATATTGGCTTCCTTCCGTTTGCGCAAAATCTGAATAAACTCGGCCGGCGCACGATACTCTTTGAAATCCGGTACGTCGGGCACACCGAGCAACTCTAACTCACTATGGAAAGCCTGTGCCAGTAAACGCGCGTAGGGCAACACGCGCTCAGAACGCAGCGACCCATCCAGAGCGATCAAAATGCGTCGCAAGGTGGGAGGAGTGGCTTTTTCCCCCTCACCATCCGTGCACTGGACAAGCAAAATCGGTCGGGTGGTACGTTGGGCAAGTTTTCTGGAGACACCACCGGTGCCCCAATGTTTCTCCCCAGACTTTCCCTGCGTGGTGGTAATAATCAAATCAATGTCCTGTTCGGTAACATACGCAAGTGTCGCATCGGCGATGAAGCCCGGGCGCACTGCATAGTTCACATCAAAACCGTCGCCGCGCAGGGCGTCCGTCACGCCCGCGAGGTAGGCAGCACGCTTCTGGCGAGTTGCCTCGAACTGCTCACGCAAAGCAGGCGTATGATTCTTGACAGAGGAAAGCAAGTGGAGGTGGGCGTTCACAGCCTGACAAATGGCCTTCGCAATGGGGAGCGCTTGAGCAGCATTGTCCGAGCCATCCAGCAAGACGACAACGCGTCGAATGTCCACCTGTTCCTGGCGCCAGGTACTGCGCTCTTTGGGTTCGGGTTGCCAGGTCACCTCCAGGGCAGGGTCTTCGCCACCGGCCTCACCGGCACTCGTCGCGTACTGTCCGAAACCAAACCCGGCCAGTTGGGCAGCGTCGAGCATTCCCAGATAATCCATCTCGTCAGTCGGCCTGCCCATCTGGGCGCGGAAATAGGTGAACGCCGCATAGAGCAAAGGGATAAAGAGAAAGTACGTCCACGCGCCTTCACGGAATCGCTCGGCGAAGATAATCACCGTGGCACCGGTGGTGAGAGCTGCTGCCAGTGTTGTGCCCGCGATCAACAACACGGTGTTGAGGGAGAAACTCTCCCGGACTTGGCGTACCAGGCGTTTCGTCACAGCCCAGCCGGTCATACTCAAGAGAATGAAAACACCCGCAGCGTAGATGGCCAGATAAGTCTCCTCATGCGTACCAAAAAGCAGAAAGCATAAACCGACGATTCCTACCTCAAGCCAGACAGGTTTATCGGCCACTCCAAAACGGTTGCGACGCCCCAGGGCACGCGGAAGGTAATGACGTTCCCGCAGCCCCAGGGACAAATTTTGCAGTCCCTGTGCGCTCGCAGCCGAGGCGGACATCAGCACCGCGATCCCGACCAGGGTTCCCGCGTACGGCAACGGGTCGGGGAGTAACTCATCCATTGCCTGGGTAAACACGGAGACTTCGGGATCGGTCGGGTCGGAGATGGCAAAAATCGCCGGCCCCACGATCGCCATCGTGACCGCGGTCGTCCCCATGATAATCAGAAGACTATTGAATGCCTTACGGCTTTTCTGTTCTGGGGTGCCCTCGTAAGCGGCAACCAGGTTCGCGAAGACTTCAATGCCGGTCATCACAGCCAGGATGCGCGCATAGCCGTTCAGGGTGTACCCAAGATAAGGGGGGCGAAAGGCTTGCAAATACAATGGAGGCAGATGGAAGCCTCGCTTCCAGATGGTAGCCAGGATCATCAGCCATAGCAAAATCAACACGCTGCCCGTGGCCGGGCCAAACGTCCGTGCCGCGACGCGTGGCCCTCGATTGACCACCCAACCGACAAACACACTGAGTGCAATGGCCAACAATGTGCGATTCTGCAACCATGGCAGTCCTTTGTTGAGCCACGGAATGCGGTCGGCGATAAAGGTCACCATAGCGGCCATACTCACCAGAAACGTGAGCGTGTACTCGATAAACGTAATCGCCGCATTGACCTTGACTGCCCACCCGCCAAATTCCTCCTCGCTCAGGCCGCTCCCCCCACTCCCATCCGTGACCCAACGCATGACCAGGCGATACATCGCCGAGACCACGGCAATCGTCAGAATAACAAGCCAGACCGAAGCCCCAAACGTGATCTCCGCGACGCCCGCAACGACGATCAATTTCAAAAACGGCCCAAAGACGTACAGCGGCGAGGTAGCCGGATCACCGCCACCGGCAAGGGCACCTTCCAAAGCATTTTTCAGTTTATGCGAGACACGAACGGCCATGTCAGTTCTTCGTATCAGAGGCAACGTTGTGTGCCGTGCTGGGCTCCAGCACAGTCTGACGCAGGAACGAGTGCAGCGGGCTGCTCCGCCGCTTGACGACGACCACGGTCACATCCGCATCACGGGCCACCTTCTCGGCGACATTTCCGACCAGAACGTTCTTGAGCAACGGTTCACTGCTTGCGCCAATAACAATCAAATCATACGGTGGGCGCTTGTCGCTTCCCCTGGCGTACTCCAGAATGGTCTCGGCAATATCATTGCTCTCAAGGACCACGCTCTCCAGCGGTTCGTAGGTAATGCCATGGGTAACCTCGTGCAAGACATGGCGAGCTCGCGCCCGGCCCCGCTCACCACTTCCAACAGGGATGATGTTCAGCAACGTGACGCGCACCGGGCAATCCTCGCATTGCCGCGCCATGCCCACCGCCAATCGTAGCGCGCGACGACTGTTCGGTCCTCCGGCAACA
>RFJH01000249.1 GCA_003694975.1 Anaerolineae bacterium
CGAATAAGTATCGCGAATGGGGGCGAATGACACGAATGGCACGAATAAGTATCACGAATGGGGGTGAATGACACGGATGGCACGAATAAGTATCGCGAATGGGAGCGAATGACACGAATGGCACGAATAAGGAACACGAATGAGGGCGAAGGACGCGAATGGCACGAATAAGTATCACGGATGGGCGCGAATGACACGAATGGGTGTCATGAACGACACGAGACGTGCGCGATCCTGTGGTACACTTCAGCGATTTTTTCAGGAGAAAGTGTTTTGCATGGAATTGACAGGCACAATGGAACAACCCTGGTGGCAACGGCTCGCTCGCCTGAGCCTACGCCTGAGAGGGTGGAAACTGGTTGGAAAGTTACCCCCCACGCGTAAGTATCTTATCGTTGGAGCATTTCACACCACGAATTGGGATTTCCCCATTGCCTTGGCGATCATGGGTGGTCTGGGGATTCGCCCGCGCTGGATCGGCAAGGACTCTCTCTTTCGTGGCGCGATGGGGGGTGTGATGCATCGCCTGGGCGGGATCCCTGTCGTGCGCGGGGCGCGCAGGAACTTCGTCGCCCAGGTCGTAGACCTGTACAACCGCAGCCACAAACTGGTCATCGCCATCGCCCCTGAAGGGACACGGCGCTTTGTGGATCATTGGAAGACCGGCTTCTATTACATCGCTTTGGGCGCAAAAATCCCCATCGCTTTTGGTTTCGCCGATTACCCGCGCCGCGTCTGCGGCGTAGGGGGCTACTTCACCCCCTCCGGAGACCCGGATGCCGATCTGGATGTCTTGCGCGCCTTCTACGCCGACAAGGTCGGCAAGTTCCCCCACCAACAGGGGACGATTCGTTTCCTGCCGCGTAAGCGAGCGAGCGGTTAGCCCAACTTCGCTGCCAGTTCCTCCGTGGACGGTTCCACCAGCACAGAGCCATCGGGGAAGACGATGGTCGGCACACTGCGATAGCCGTTGTTGACTTTCTTGACGAAGGCCTCCCCTTGCGGGTCGCGGTCAATGTCTACGTCCAGGTAGGGGATGTGGTGTTCGTTGAGGAAGCGGCGCGCCCGGCGGCAGTCTGGGCACCAGGAGACGCCGTAGAGCACGATTTGGGAGGGGGTGAGGGTGTAGAGGTCGTTTTGTCCGGCCATGAGGGAGAATCTCCGTTGCAAGGGTGTGAGGATTCTATCCCCTGTTTCACTTTCCTTCCAGGTATTCGCGTATCATAATCGCCGCGCTGGCGCCCTCTCCGGCGGCGGAGGCGGCCTGTTTCGTGGAGCCGGCGCGCACGTCGCCCGCGGCGAAGACGCCGGGCATGGTGGTCATCATCCCCTTTGTCTTGATGAAGCCTGCCGGATCGAGTTCGGCTTTGCCTTTCAGGAGGTCGCTGTTCGGCGTCAGGCCGATGAAGACGAAGACGCCGTCATAATGCCACTCCTTGATTTCGCCGGTGGCGCGGTCTTCGACCAGGACGGCCTCCAGTTTGTCCTTGCCGCGAAATTCTTTCACGGCGTGGTTCAGAATGACGTGCATGTCGTCTCTGCGGGCGACTTTCTCCTGCAGAATCCGGCTCGCCCGAACCTGAGGAGACCGCTCGACGATATCCACCTGGGAGGCGAATTTCGTCAGGAAGAGGCCTTCCTCGAAGCCGCTGTTCCCACCGCCGATGACCAGCACTTTCTTCCCTTTGTAGAACGCCCCATCGCAGGTGGCGCAGAAGTGGATGTTGGTGCCGATCAACTCGGCCTCGCCGGGGACGTTCAGGCGACGGTAGTGAGCGCCGGTCGCCAGCAGGACGGCGCGGGCGCAGTAGGATGTCTCATCGCCTGTCGTGACGGTGAGGTATTGCCCTTCGCGCTCGACCCCGGTCACGGTCTGCGCCTGCAAAATTTCCACGCCGAAGCGACGCGCCTGTCGCTCCAGGCGACGGGCGAACTCCGCACCGGAGATGCCCTCGTCGAAGCCGGGAAAGTTCTCCAGAACCTGCGTGATGCCGACCTGACCGCCCAACCCGGCTTTCTCGATGACCAGCACGTCCAGCCCCTCGCGCGCCATGTAGAACGCCGCCGTCAACCCGGCAGGCCCTCCGCCGACCACGATGACATCGTAGAACGTGCGCCCTGCTTTGGTCTGCAAGCCGAGTTTCTCCGCCAGTTCGGCGTTCGACGGCTCGATCAGTACCTCGCCATCCGGGAAGACGATGGTGGGAATGATGCGCTTGCCATCATTGATTTTTTCCACGAAGGCCATCCCTTTGGGATCCTGCTCGATATCCACGTTGATATAGGGCACGCGCTGTTCACCGAAGAATTGCTTGGCGCGTTTGCAGTCCGGGCACCAGACGGTGCTATAGACCACGATGGAAGAGGGGGTGAGGGTGTACAGGTCTTGTTCGGGCATGAGTTTCTCCTTTTTGAATCACGACTTGGGGGCCTCGCCGAGCGGAGGCCGACCGGCAGGGAGGTCGTAGTCGAGGCGGCTGCACTTCGCTCGACCGGAGTTTACCCAGAGTATATCGAGGGGCTCAGCGCGGGCTGCTTCGACTACGCCTCTCGCTTCGCTCAAGGCTCCGCTCAGCGCGGGACTTCAATGATCGTCCCCTCGGCGAACAGGGGGCCGACCTCCAGCCCCAAGCGCCGATAGAGCGCCGGCGGGACGCCGATATCGGCCAGATAGAGATCGCCCACGTAGGGACGCGCTTCGGGCGTCAGGAGGCCCGTCTTGGGCAGTGCCAGGGTCAGCGTGGCCGTGGCGCGGACGGTGGGACGGCGCGGGATGCCGTCGGTCGTATCCAGGCCGGAGGGCGTGTCCAGGGCGAGGACGGGACGGGCGGAGGCGTTCAGGCGTTCGATCCAGGTCGCGGCGTCGGGGCGTGGGTCGCCGGTCAGGCCGTAGCCGAGGATGGCGTCCAGGATCAGGTCGGCACGGCTCAGGTCAAAGTCCGGTTCGGAGTCCAGTCCCATCGTTCGCAGGATGCGCCACTGGTGGGCCGGGACGGGCTTGAGGTCGCCGCGCCCGACTCGGATTGGGTGTACGTCCGC
>RFJH01000250.1 GCA_003694975.1 Anaerolineae bacterium
GGGATGAAGAGGAAGCCGGGTTGGTAGTAGTGCGTCTCGTCGCGGTCCACGATGATGATGCGCCACTCTTGAGGGTCGAGCGCATTGGCCATTTTGTTGGCGACCATGGTGCCGCCGGTCCCTGCACCGAGAATGAGTAGGGTTTTCATGCTTCTGTTCTCCTATTGGGTTTGATTTGCGATTGTGGCTGCCAGCGAGGCCTGGTTTTGCAGCCGGTCGGCCATGACCTCGCGTAGCAAGTCAAGTGCCTGGATGACGCGCGGGTCGGCCAGATGGTAGTAAACGAATTGCCCTTGCCGTCTGGCAATGGCAAGGCCGCGTTCGCGCAAAATTTTCAGATGCCGCGAGACGGTGGGTTGGGGCAGTTCCAATTGCTCGGCCAGTTCGCCGACACTGTGTGGCCCATCGGCCAGGGTATAGAGCAAGAGAATGCGAATGGGATCGGCCAGACCATTGCAGATGTGGGCATGCAGTTGGTTGATTTCCTCACGTAGGGGATTTTCCATTGGCTTCTCTCGTTTTGTGGATATAAAGATATTCGCAACATCGAATTTTCTTTGTACAAAATAGCACAATTCGTCCCTGTCAAATAAGTGCATTTTGTCACAACAAAGATGGCCGTTTGTCATAAGCAAAAATGGGTCAATTTTATCGGATATAAAAATTTTGGCGGATTGTCTCATTTTGTGGTACGATAAAGACAATCCCAAGAACAGGAGAGGCCTATGTCTCCCTATGAACGCGATGCGATGTCAGTGAACGTTGGGCTGAGGCTACGCGAGTTGCGCCAGAGCCGCAAAATGTCCATTCGCGGCCTGGCCCAATTGAGCGGTCTCTCCGCCAACGCCCTCAGCATGATCGAACGGGGGAGAACCTCCCCCTCCGTGAGCACACTTTATAAACTCGCCGAAGCCCTGGGCGTGCCGATCACCGATTTCTTTACCCCTGTGCCCGAACAGCACGAAGTCGTCTTTATGAAAAGCGATGAACGCCCCCATCTGCCTTTCCTGCGCGGCGTTTGGGAGGGCCTGGGTGGAGAGAAGTTCATCGGCCGGGTGATGCCTTTTCTGTTGACACTGGAGAGCGGCGCCAGCAGCGGGCCGGGGACCATGGCACACACCGGTCACGAGTTCGTTTTTTGCCTGCGCGGTCATCTGGAATATCAGGTTGAGCATGACGTCTATGAACTGGAGGCCGGAGATAGCCTGCTCTTCGCTGCTCAGTTGCGCCATCGCTGGCGTAACGCCGGCGGCACGGTGACCAATGTCCTGATCGTGCTTTCCGACTTCTCCGAAGGTGACCGCCCCCTGGCAATGCACTGGATGGAGGCCAGGAAAGGGGGCGGGCAGGAAACCCGATAAGTTCTTCTCTCAACTGAGAAACAAAAAAACTGCGGAGTCTCTCCCGCAGTTTTTCTTTTCCGTGCCGGTTGCCGGTCTGGCTCAGGAATACAGGCCCCAATCCAGGGCGGAGGGATCTTCCATCATCGAGAAATCCCAGGGCTCCATGCCCAATTCAATCGCCACTGGCTTGCCGAGCGCTTCCTGCGCTTTGCGGCGCGTGGTCTCGACCATGGCCGGGCCGTAGGGACAGAAGGGGGTCGTGAGGATCATACGCATTTTGACCGCTTCGTCCTCGGTCACCTCGACCTCGCGGATCAGGCCGAGTTGGATCACCGAGAGGCCGATTTCCGGATCTATAACCTGGGAGAGCGCCTCGCGCAGCGGCGCAACCAGGTCCGGATGCGTTTCGTGAATTCGCCAACGGATGGCGTTGGCCGTTTCGTTTGGTTCGCTCATGGGGTTTGCTCCATGTTCGGCTGAATGACGTATGTGCAGTGCGCGTCACCGCTCAAGATGCAGCGGACTTTCTCTGCCGGGACGGCCAGCATCTTGGAGATCAGTGTCTGATCTACGGTGCACACTTCGGGATGATCCTGTCCGATTTGATAGTAGGGACAGGTAATCTCGTGTATCTGGTACTGGTCGTTCGTCTTCTCCCACTCTACTGTGAAACCCTCCTCGGCCAGCAAATCCTTGACCAGTTCCAGTCTTTCCTCCATGCTCAGGCCTTGCATCTGCTCGGCGTACTCCCTGGCCAGGTCATCGGCGATCTGGGTGAAGAGTTCGCTGACCATTTTTTGGGGCATGGTCTCCTTCAATTGGCTGAGCAGGCGGGTGACCAGGCGCAGGTAACGGGTAGGGAAGCGCTCCATGCCTGCCTCGGTCAGCGAGTAGACCAGGCGCGGTCGGCCTACCCCGTGTCGTTCCTCCTCCGCGCTCACTAATCCCTCGACCTGGAGGTTCGCCAGGTGATGGCGCACGGAGACAGGGTTGATGCCCACTGCCTCGGCCAGGTCGTTGACCGTGGCGCGGGGATGTTTGAGCAGTGTGTAAAGGATACGTTCTCGCGTGCTTTTCATGATTTTGGTTACCGCATCGATTGCAGTATAACAGGTCGGAGAAAGTTTGTCAATATTATAGATAAATATCATAAATAATACACTGCCGGCAGCGAAATAAACTAGAAAATTATCATAAATATTGACATATCCATCCGATTTTGCTATAATGCAATACGGCCCGTCGCCCGTCGGCGTGCGGCCAAATGTTTTGTCAGGAGTTTCTCAATGTCTCAACTTGAAATCAAGAACTTACACGTCAGTGTGGAAGGCAAGCCGATCCTCAAAGGCGTGAATCTCACCGTTCGCCAGGGCGAGATCCATGCCATCATGGGGCCGAACGGTACCGGCAAATCCACCCTGGCGTATACTCTGATGGGGCACCCGGCCTACGAGGTCACGGAAGGGGAGGCGCTGTTCAAGGGGCAGAACATCCTGGAACTTTCCCCCGATGAACGCTCGCGCCTGGGCCTCTTCCTGGCCTTTCAGTACCCTGTCGCCATTCCGGGGGTTACCCTGGCCAACTTCCTGCGCACGGCGCTCAACGCCCGACGTAAAGCGCTCAACCCGGATGACAAGGGGATCTCCATTCCGGAGTTCCGCCGGCTTCTTAAAGAGAAAATGGACCTTTTGCAGATGCCCCATGACTTCGCCGGTCGTTATCTGAATGATGGCTTCTCCGGTGGTGAGAAGAAGCGTGCCGAGGTGTTGCAACTGGCGACACTTCAACCGGAGATTGCCATCCTCGATGAGACCGATTCGGGCCTGGATATTGATGCCCTGCGCATCGTCTCTGAAGGGGTCAATGCACTGGCCGGCCCCGACCTGGGCGTGATTGTCATTACGCACTATCAGCGCATCTTGAACTACATCAAGCCCGATTATGTCCACGTGATGCTGGATGGCCGGATCGTCGAATCCGGCGGCGCCGACCTGGCGCAGCGCCTCGAAGCCCACGGCTACGATTGGCTGCGCGAGAAATACGCCGAGCCCGCCGCCTCACGCTGACATCGCACGCGACTTTACCGGTTTTTCCTCTGGAGGCAACCATGTCCAAAGACGCTCACATCCTCGAGGGGCTGGGCGAATACAAATACGGCTTCCGCGATCCGGAGACCTACGTCTTCAAGACGCAGAAGGGTCTGAATCGCCGGGTCGTGGAACAGATTTCCTACATGAAAGGCGAGCCGCAGTGGATGCTCGAATTCCGCCTGCGCGCTCTGGAGCATTTCCTGAAACGCCCCATGCCCACCTGGGGAGCCGATCTCTCCGATCTCGACCTGGACGACATTTATTATTACGTCAAGCCTACGGAGGGCGAAGGTCGCTCCTGGGATGACATCCCGGAGACCATCAAAAAGACTTTCGACCGTCTCGGCATCCCGGAAGCAGAGCAGAAGTTCCTTGCGGGCGTTGGCGCGCAGTATGAGTGCTTGAGCGGCGATACCGGCGTATACACCGCGCGAGGCATTGTGCCGATCCGTGAAGTGGTGCCCGGCGATATCGTCTTCTCGCTCGATGAGGAAAGCAATCGCATCATCCCTGCACGCGTCCGGCGCTTCATGCCCAAAGGGGAACGACCTGTGTACCGCGTCCAGGTCGGCACGCGCACCATTAAGGCCACCGAGAACCATCCGTTCCTTGTCCTGGAATATCGCCGGGAAGAGGGCAAACAGCGCGGTCGCTACACGCGGAAGTGGAAATACCTGCATGAAATCAACGTGGGAGAC
>RFJH01000037.1 GCA_003694975.1 Anaerolineae bacterium
CCGGCGGACTCATGGATGTTGCTGGTTGGGATTGCCGGACATGCTTTCGTCACTACGGCGTTGCTATCCGCTACGTTCATCTATTACCGTGACATGCAAAAATGGCTTGACGCGGTGATCGAGCAAATGAAAGCGCGCTCTCTCTCTTCACGGGCGTGAGGACGGGCGAGTGAGGAGAGCAGGTTCGCGAGTGGTGCTGGGTGGCCGGGAAGAAGTATAATCTTACAGGTCAACGGGTGTAGAGATTTCATAGGTGACTGTTATGCCAAAGGTGTTAGAAGTCAAACCATTGGAGAACTATCGTCTCTGGGTCAAGTACTCGGATGGCGTTGAGGGTGTGGTCGATTTGTCCGAACTTGCCGGCAAGGGCGTTTTTGTCGCATGGAAGGATTATCGAGAATTTCGGAAAGTCCATATTGGACCCGGCGGTGAAATTGCCTGGGGTGAGGCAATCGATTTGTGCCCGGATGCCATTTACCTTAAAATCACAGGGAAAAAACCCGAAGACCTGTTCCCCAAACTGCGCGAGGTGGGACTTCAACATGCCTGAGATTTGCCGCTTTTTTGGCATCAGTATCAGGATGTATTTTGAGGACCACCTACCGCCTCATTTCCACGCTGTATATGGGGAACACCAGGCCGTTATGGATATTCGCACATTGATGATCATTGGGGGGGGACCTTCCTCCTCGTGCTTTAGGTTTAGTCGTGGAATGGGCTTCTCAGCACCAGGCAGAACTCATGGAGTTATGGGAACGTGCAGCAAACCATCGGCCCCTGTACAAACTGCCGCCACTTGCCTGATGCCTATGGTAGCCGCCTGCTTTCACCGGTTCTTCGGTGAGCGGCTGAGTTTCGTCGAAATACAACGATGGCTTGACGCGGTGATCGAGCAAATGAAAGCGCGGTCTCTCTCTCTTCACAGGTGTGAGGGCGGGCAGGTATAGAAAACTTTGGAGGTCTGTGTGGCAGGAAACAACACTGGCTATGATGCGAAAGATATTCAAGTTCTGGAAGGGTTAGAAGCCGTCCGCAGGCGCCCCGGCATGTATGTGGGCGGTACGGACATCAAAGCCCTGCACCACCTGATCTACGAGGTGGTGGACAACTCCATTGACGAGGCGCTGGCCGGCGCATGTGATCGTATCGAGATCGTCATCCACCCCGATAGCAGTGTGACCGTGGAAGACAACGGGCGCGGCATACCGGTGGACACCCATCCGGAGATCGGCAAATCCGCCCTGGAGGTGGTGATGACCATGTTACATGCCGGCGGCAAGTTCGGCGGCAGCAGTTACAAGGTTTCCGGAGGCCTGCACGGGGTGGGCGTCTCGGCAGTTAACGCACTCTCTGAGTGGTGTGAGGTCGAGGTCAAACGTGGCGGCAAAGTGTATCGCCAGTCCTACCGACGCGGCTATCCACAGGGGCCTGTTGAGGTCATTGGTAAAGTCAAAGAGACGGACACCGGGACCCGCACCACGTTCAAGTTCGATCCGGAAATCTTCCAGGGGAAACTGGACTATCGCTTCGATACGCTGGCGCAACGCTTCCGCGAGATGGCTTTCGTCACGCGCGGCGTTCACATCCACTTCATGGACGAACGTTCAGACCGGGAGATGACCTTCTATTTTGAAGGTGGCATCATCTCTTTTGTACGCTATCTGAACCGCAACCGTAACACCCTGCATCCGGTCGTCTTCGTCGAGAAAAACGTTGAGGGAATTGGTATTGAAGCCGCCATTCAGTACACCGATGCGTTCACCGAGTCCGTCTACGCTTTTGCCAATACCATTAACACGGTCGATGGTGGCACGCACCTGACCGGATTGCGTTCGGCCATCACGCGCGTCATCAACGACTATGCCCGCAAGAACGGATTACTCAAGGATTCCGACCCGAACTTCACCGGTGAGGACACTCGTGAAGGTCTGACCGCCATTATCAGCATCAAGCACCCCGACCCTCAGTTTGAGAGTCAGACAAAAGTCAAACTGATGAACCCTGAAGTGCAGACCTATGTGCAACAGGTCGTTGGAGAGGCGTTCAGCACCTTCCTGGAGGAGAATCCTTCCGCCGCCAAGGCCATTGTGCAGAAGTGTCTCACCTCGGCGCGCGCACGTGACGCGGCGCGTAAGGCGCGCGATCTGGTCATTCGCAAGTCTGCTCTGGAAAGCCTCACCCTGCCCGGTAAACTGGCGGATTGCTCCGAGCGTGATTCAACCAAAACCGAACTTTACATTGTAGAGGGTGACTCGGCAGGTGGCTCTGCCAAACAAGGGCGCGACCGTCACTTTCAGGCTGTTCTCCCTCTGCGTGGCAAAATCCTGAATACTGAACGCGCCCGCCTGGATAAGATTCTGAGCAATAACGAGGTCAAAGCCCTGATTTCCGCCCTGGGTACCGGCATCGGCGATTCGTTCGACCTCTCCGGTTTGCGGTATGGGCGTATCATCATCATGACCGACGCCGACGTGGACGGTAGCCACATCCGCACCCTCCTGTTGACGTTCTTTTTCCGCTACATGCAGCCCCTCATTGAAGAAGGCCATCTCTACATCGCGCAGCCTCCTCTTTATCGCATCGCTTATAAAAACCAGGTGCGTTACGCCTACAGTGAGGCTGAGAAAGATAAGATACTGAAGGAACTGGAAGGCGAAAAGGTCACCCTGCAACGCTACAAAGGATTGGGTGAGATGAACCCTCAGCAGTTGTGGGAAACCACCATGAACCCGGAGAACCGCACGCTGCTCCTCGTCACCATTGAGGATGCTGCCGAAGCCGATCGGACGTTCAATATGCTCATGGGGGCAGCCGTCCCGCCCCGACGCAAATTCATTCAGACCCATGCACGCGAGGTGCGTAACCTGGACGTTTAACCTCCCCTTTTCCCGCAACATACAGCACCTCTCCCCAACCGGACGCCCCAGTAGGGAGGGGTGTTTCTATATTCATTTGTCATGAAAACACTATCTTTTTTTCTTCAAATGTAGGGTAAAATGCCAGATAGGTTGTTTTTCAGGGATGAACCTATGCTGCAAACCCCTCGTTTCCGTCATGTTCTAAGCCAAGCGCTTCAGGCCATCGTGTTGCTCTACCAGGGTGTTATCGGCATCGCCTTTATTGCCGTTGTGTTCTTTGCTGCCAACTGGCTGCGCACGCCGTTCATCGGTGCCTTTGTCGAGCAGACCATGCTCTTCAACGGTGTTGGCCCCGGTCGCGAGGACGACGCCTGGGTGCTCTACAACAAAGGTTTGACTCTGCGGCACCAGTTGCTGGAACTCGATGGGCAACCCGTCCGTAGCGCAGCGGATATGCAGGCCATTCTCCGCGAGCGCTTCCCCGGTGAAAACCTGAGCGTGACCTACCGCGACCTGGACGGCGAAACGCATAGCGAGCAAGTTACCCTGCATATCTTCCCCCCACAGGATCGCGTCAGTTATCTCTATATCCCCTATCTCGTCGGACTGGCTTATCTGGTCATCAGCGTGTGGATTTTCGGGATGCGCCGCACCGAGTCCGCCGGGCGCGCCTTTGCTCTTTTCGCCTCTTCGATGGCTTTTGGAGCGGGGGGACTGTTCGATGTATATACCACGCATCGTCTGACGCCGCTCTGGACCTTGGCTGTGGCCGTCGCCGGTGGTGGCCTTTTCGATCTCGCGCTTTCCTTCCCTCAAGAAGCGCGCTGGGTGACAAATCGCCCCTACCTGCGATGGATTGGTTACGTCATCGCCATCATCCTGGCCGGTAATGCCGCGCCGCGTCTCTACGACCTCGCTCATCCCACGGCGTATATCGCAGCCTGGCGTAACATCTACAACTTCACCAGCGCCTGTTTCATCTTCCTGGTCGGCATGCTTGTTTTTCGGAGAGTGCGTTCCCCCTCCCCGATCGTGCGGCAGCAGGCGCGCGTCATCCTGTGGAGCATCATTCTTGCCTTTGGGCCCATCGTCGGTTGGATGCTCCTGACCGCCGTCCTACCCGGCAATTTTCCTCCTATCCTTCTCCTTCTGACTATCTTCTTCCCCCTTGTCACCGGCTACACCATCCTGCGCCAGCGATTGCTCCAAACAGACTACCTGGTCCGCCAGGGGATGATCTACGCTGCCCTTTCCCTCCTGACCATTGGCGGATACGCGCTCCTGGTCAGCGGATTGAGCCTGATTTTCGGTAGTGCCATCCAGGCCAGCAACCCCCTGCTCATTGGGACCATGGTCTTCTTCCTGGCGCTGGCACTCAACCCCTTGCGCAACCGCGTCCAGCAGACGATAGACGCCCTCTTTTTTCGTGGTCAACGAGCCTATGCCGAGCATCTGCAGACCTTCACGCGTGAACTAACTGCGGCCCCTGACCTGACGGCCATCACCCAGGCTCTACGCCAGAGGGTGGGATCTACTCTTGCCCCGGAACGCATTCACATTTACCTCTACGATCCCCTGAGTGAACAGTATGTTGCAACGTTAGAAGAAGATGGTCACCCCAGCAGTGATATCCGCTTTGGCGCCCAAAGTGCGCTGGCCCAGCATTTGCATAGGGAACGCCACCCCCTTTACCTCGGTGGGATGGAACCTCCACCCGATCTGGAAGCAGAGCGTACTCGCCTGACCCTGCTTGGCGCCCATCTCTTCGTCCCCATGCCGGCTAAGGAACGCCCTCTCGGCTGGATTGCCCTGGGTCCACGCCTGTCCGGTCAGCCGTACACCCATCAGGACCTGCTCTTCCTCGAAAACCTGTGTGACCAGGCTGCTGTGGCCATCGAGCGCGTACAAACCCTGGCCGATATGGAACGTCGCGTCCAGGAGATGAACGTTCTGATGCGCATCGCTCAGGGCGTGAACATCACACTGGCGTTTGATGACATCCTGGAGTTAATCTACGCGCAGACCTCCCAGATCATTCCCACAACCGATTTTCACATTACACTCTACAACAAAGACGCCGGGTATTTCTACTATGCCTTCTACCTGGAAAACAACGAGCGTCTGCGCACCCGGGAGGACACGCCTCTACCATCCCTTACCGGCCTCTC
>RFJH01000251.1 GCA_003694975.1 Anaerolineae bacterium
CTGTAGAGCCGATGGTAGCGACGATAGATAGTGAGCGCGTCGTGCGAACGCTCTGCGCTTCGTCGGCAATCTGGATAGTGAGTTGTTCGCTATTTGGCATACGTTCTCTCCGCGCGGGTAGCGGGTCATTCCTCCGGTGCAGGGGGAGGATTCTGCGGCTCGATGAGTTGGATGAGTACTTCCGGCAACCCAAGGGCGCGTTGGGTTTCCTCCGCGGCGGTGCGCAGGATGGTGTTCAGGTCGAGGGCTTCCTGGAGACGGGCTGCAACATCGCCGATCGTCCTCTCCTGGGTGGCCCGCAGGACGCTCTCCTGATAGAGACGGGCACTATCCAGGGAGATGGCGAGTTCGTCGGCCAGAGTTTGAGCCAGGTCAATCTCCTCTTCGTCCCACGGGCCGCTTCGGGCGGCTTTCTTCAGCCGCAGCAGGCCAACGGTCTGGGCACGGATGCGTATGGGGACGAGGAGGAGGGTGGGATCGTCCTCGTCCAGGATGACCTGACCTGCGCGCAGGGCTTTCAATACCGTTGGAGACCAATCGGCCTCGCGGAGGGGCTGGATGCGACCGTTGGCGATGCGGTATCCCTGCTGGCGGTAACTGCGCAGGATGGCGTTCCAGGCCTGGGCGGTCGTCTGGGCATAGGTGCGCTGGAGGGCATCAAGGGCCTCTTGTGTTTCCTGGAAGAGAAACGAGTTCTCGATGGCGATGGCGATCTGGTTGGCCAGCACTTGCAGGGTCTGAACGTCCTCATCGGTGAAGGCAGCCTCCTCCGTGCTCTGGACATCCAGCGCGCCCAGGATGCGACCGCCGGCGATGAGGGGGAGGGCCATCTCGGAGCGCGTTTCCGGCAGGTCTGGGTTATCGAAGAAGACGGCATCCTCGCCGACGTCCAGGGCGATACGCCCTTCGCCCCGCGCGGTGACGTATCCCACGATGCCCTGCTCGCCGACTTTGAGGCGGTGGCCGCGTTGCAACATACGCTGCCCGCCGGGGCTGTTACTTGCCTGCAGGACGGCGTATTCTCCCGTCTCATCCAGGAGGAAGATGCCCACATGGTAGAAGCCGAAGCGCTGACTGATGAGATGGGTGATTCGGTCCAGGAGGGTATCCAGGTCGCGGATGGAGGCAGCCACGGTACCTACCTCGGCTGCGGTCTGCAACTGAGTTGCACGGCGCTCCAGGGCCTGAGTGCGCTCGGCGACGCGCTGTTCCAACCCTGCGATCAGTTCCTGCAGTCGGTGGGCCATCTGGTTGAAGTTCCTGGCCAGAGTGCCCACTTCGTCCTGGGCGGTGACCTGGGCGCGAGCGGCCAGTTGTCCTTCGGCAACGCGCGAGGCCGCGTCGCTGATGGCGAGGATAGGCGTGGCGATCTGACGGGCGATGGCATACACCCCGATCGAGAGCAACAGGAGGACGAGACCGCTGAGGAGGAAAGATGTGCGCGCGAGACGGCGGGCAGGTGCGAAGGCTTCTTCCTGGCTGATTTCCACCAGGAGAGCGGCCTCGCGCCCGGGGAGCCAGCGGTACGCACCGATCACCGGCGTGTCGTTATAGTTAACGTACAGGGCGGTGCCGTTCTGCCCGCTCAACGCGGCGTCAATGCCGGTTGTGTGCACGCCGCGCGGGAATGTGCGCAGACCGTAACGGGCTGCGGAGATGAAGTTGTTGTACTGGTCTACCAGGTATGTCTCACCGGTGGCGCCCAGGCCGGTGCGCTCCTGGAGGATGGTATCCAACGTGTCCAGGCTCAGGTGAATGGCCAGCACCCCTAGCAGTTGATTGTTTTCGTCCAGAATGGGGGTTGAGAGCGTGAGTGTCGTTTTGCCGGTTTGAGGGGAGGGGTAGAAGTTTTGGATATAGGTGCTGCGACGACCCTGAACATAGTACGTGTCTGTTGTGCGGTATGTCCCTTCGCTTTCGGGGTTGGTGGAAACCCACACTTCACCGCCTACGGGCGCCATGATGAACGCTTCCTCGTTCTCGGCGTCGGTGGCGAGGTAGGCTTCCAGGAGTTCGTGCAGGGCGCGATAGCCTTCCTGGTAAAGGGGACTCTCCGGGGGATTCTCGGCCATCAGGCGCAGCGGGGTGCGTATCTCGCTCAGGTGGGCGATGATGAGCATTTCATCCATCTCGTTGTCCACCCAGCGGTTGAGGGCGTCTTCTTTCAAGGTAGCGACGCTATCCAGGCGTTCGTACACCGCCTGGGTCAGGGTGGCGCGCGCCAGGAGGTAGACTGCCGTGGTGGTCACCAGGCTGCCGAGGAGGGAGATGAGCAGGAAATAGGTAATCAGACGGGCGGTGAAACTGGTGCGTAAGAAGCGCATGGTTTTCTCACTTACGGGGTGGCAAATTTGTAGAAGACAAATTCGCCGTTACGTACCTGGAGAATGACGGCGCTCTTGACCGGATCGCCGCTGCCCCGGAATTGCATCTGACCGGTGACGCCGTTGTACGATTCGATGGCTGCCAGGCCGGCACGGATGTCCTCGGGGTCAATTGAGGCAGCGTTCTGGATGGCCTGGAAGAGCAGGCCGAAGGCGTCGTAGGTGAGGGCGGCGACATCATCGGGGGTTTGTCCGTAGCGCTGACGGTATTGTTCGATGAAGGAGAGCGCGGGTTCTTCGGCGATGTCGGCGGCGTAGTGCGTGCTGAAGAAGGAACCTTCCAGGATGGCTCGGTCCTCCGGAGCGATGGTGCCCCAGGTGTCGCTGCCGATTAAGGGGATATCCAGGCCGATCTGGCGTGCCTGTTGCGCCTGTAGAGGGACCTCGTTTTCGTAGTTCGGCAGGAAGAGCACCTGGGCGCCGCTTTCGTGAATGCGTTGCAATTGAGCGGTGAAGTCCGTTTCGCCGGTGGTGTAACTCTCGAAAGCGACCACCTCGCCTCCAGCGTCTTCGAAGGCCTGCTTGAAGATTTCGGCGATGCCCTTGTTGTAGGCGCTGGCGATGTCGTAGAGGACGGCGGCTTTGGTCGCCCCGAATTCTTCGAAGGCGAAGCGCGCCATGACCTGCCCCTGGAAGGGGTCAATAAATGCGGCGCGAAAGACGTACAGTTTGCCTTTTGTGGTCTCCGGGTTGGTGGACCAGGGGCTGATCATTGGGATGTGGGCGTTTTCGGCCACTCTGGAGACGGGGATGGCGTTGCGGCTGGCCTGGGGGCCGATGATGGCGACCACGTTTTGCCGGTTGATCAGTTCCATGGCGGCGGCGACGGAGGCTTCCTGATTATCTTTGCCGTCTTGAATGATCAGGGTAATCGGGTATTTCTTGCCTCCCACCTCCAGCCCACCCTGGCTGTTGATTTGATCGGCCACCATCTGGGCTGCGTTGACGGTGGATTCGCCGACGGTTGGAATGCTTCCGCTGATGGGGGCGATCACGCCGATGCGGATCTCCACGGGCTGTGCCTGCTTCGCGCCGCAGCCGACCGTAACAAGGAGGAGGAAAAGGGCAATCAGGGCGGTTAACTTATTGGTGTGAGCCATTTCCTTTTTCCTTTTCTTCTTCAGGGATGTTCAGGCGCACCTCGGCCATTTCGAGATCGAGGGCGCGATAGATTTCCCGCGTTGCAGTGCGGAGGACGGTATCCAGATCCAGGGTGGCATGGATGTGGGTGGCCACCTCGCGCACCAGTTGTTCTTCTTGAGCGCGTCGTTGCGTCTCTTCCAGGAGGCGAGCGCTTTCCAGGGCGAGGCTGGCCTGAGAGACGATCTCGCTTGCCAGGGCGCGGTCTTTTTCCGTCCAGGGAGGTTGTGCTTTCTTGCGTTGGAGGGTGATGGTGCCGATCGTCTGTCCGCGCAGGGTGATGGGGAGTTCCAGACGGCGCGGGTCGTCTGAAGGAGATTCGGGTTTCTCACCATTTTCCAGGGGCTCGATGCCCAGGGGGGTGTAGAGATAGCCGCGTTGTTTGCGGCGTGCCCAACGAAGCCAGGCCTGGCGGGTTTGCTCGCCGGCGATGGCCTGCAACTGTTGAACAACGATTTGGCTTTCGTTGAGCAGGCGCGCGTTTTCGATGGCGACGGCCAACTGATCGGCCAGGGTTTGCAGGATTTGTACGTCGTCCTGCGTGAAGGCGGCGGGCTGGGTGGATTGGATATCGAGGACGCCGATGACGTTTCCCCCGAAAATGAGAGGGAGAGCCATCTCGGAACGGGTGAGGGGTAGATCGGGGTTGTTGAAGAAGACTGCGTCCTCGCCGACGTCCAGGGCGATGTGAGGACGCCTTTGGGCAGCAACCAGGCCGACGATGCCTTGCTCGCCGACTTTCAACCTGTGACCGCGCTGCAACATGCGCTGTCCGCCCTCGGAGGAGGCCGCCTGAAGGACGGCGTATTCCCCGCGTTCGTCCAGGAGGAAGATGCCGGTGTGATAAAAGTCGAAGCGCTCCGAGATCAGGTGGGTGACATTATCGAGGAGGGTGCGGACGTCCTCATGGATGGCCGCCTCGCGCGCAACCTGCGCAGCAGCCTCCAGTTGCGCGACGCGTCGGCTCAAGAGGGCGGTTTGCTCGGCGACTTTCTCCTCCAGACCCCTTTGCAATTCTTCCA
>RFJH01000252.1 GCA_003694975.1 Anaerolineae bacterium
CAGGCGGGTGAATACTCCCGGCAGCAGCGAGAGGCCTTCGGGAAAGAGGAAGAGTTGCACGTAGCCGACGCGACTGTTAACCGCATACACGATGAGGCAGAGGAACCACCATGAGAGGAAGAGGACGTGACCGAGAATCGTTCGTGTGTTTGAGCGCGTCATTTTCGTTGAGGTGTTGTGAGCAAGGTACGGTACAGATCGGCGTGTTGGGCAACAGTCGCTTGCCAACTGAAGTGCTCCCGTACCCATCTGGCCGAGTTTTGTCCGATGTTCGTTCGTTGGTGGGGGTGGTCGAGAAAGTCGTGGATCGCCTCGCGTAGATGAACAGCGGTCGCAGGGACGAAGGTGACCAGGCCGGATTGTGCAATAGTCAGGTGGTGGAGATCCTCGGTCATGATAACGGGTAGGCCACAGGCCATGGCTTCGTAAGAAACGATGGAAAACGTTTCTACCTTCGATGGGACGACGAACAGGTCCGCTGCCTGGTATAGTTTAACGAGTTCCTCGTGTTTTGCGGGAGGGTAGAGGAGAACTTGTTTGGTCGAGAAGGTCTTTGGGTAGCCCTCGCCGCAGAGGACGACATCGAAACGTTCGGAGAGGGCATCAAGTAATAAGTGGACGCGTTTGCGGGCGACGAGGTTGCCAATGAAAAGGACTTTTGGGCGTGTGTCCCAACCCAGGGCGCGTCGCAGGCGTTCTTTTTCGTTAGGCGTGAGAGGATGAAAAAGGGAGGTATCCACTCCCAGAGGAATGCGGACTATTTTGGCGCTCGGGACCAGAAAACGCCTGACCAGAATTTCTTGCACGATGGTATCCGGTACAACAATGATGTCGCTCAGGGCCAGCGACAGGCGTCCTATGGTGGCGGTGGCGATTTTCTGGACGGTGTTGAACAGGGCGCGTTCGTAGGGGACAAACCCGGCGTGTTCGGTCAGGATGGCGGGGCGGTGCAGGGCGCGTGCCAGGAGTAGCGCAAAGACGGAGTTTAGATAAAGCATCCCCTGGACGTGGACGACATCCGCCCAGCGGACGGATCGGTACAGGACCGAGAGGAGAGAGGGGGCAAAGAGTGGATAGTGGACTCCCCAATTCTTGAACGGGTCGAAGGCCGGAATACCGATCAGCGTACGCGAAGGGCGATTGTAATGTTCCTGGCCAGGAATCCGGCTGGAGACGACTCGCACATCGTTCCCTTCCTTTGCAAGTGCCAGGGACAATTTCTCAATGATGATTTCAATGCCTCCGCGATGGGGGAGGGTGTAATGGCTGGTCATCAGGATGTTCATGATTTTTGTTTGGCAATGCGTACTTTGATGTTCAACATGCTTAGAACGAAACTGGTAAAGATGACCTGCGCTCCGCTGACCAGTGCCAGTGAGCCTCCAAAGACCAGCCGCACGCTGCGGTCGAAGCCGATCTGATTGAAGTTGTTGGAGAGCGAGATCGCGTAGGCCATGATTCCCAGCCCAATGAGGAACAGCAGGAGGCCTGTCAGCACGCCTTTTTCCAGGTCGAAGTAACGGAAGAGGGCGAAAAGGCGGGGCCGTTTGGGTAGCAGGCCGGTGTTGTAGGCGTACAGGCGCGTGATGGCTGCGAACGTCAGCATGTTCAGCCCCAGGTAGAAAAGCGACCCGGCGGCGATGAATGTGTGAAAGTCTATGTAGCGAAAGCCGATGTTGACCGGGCCGAAGAAGAGCAAGAGCGAGAGCAGTCCGCCCGCCGTCAGCAGGAATAGGCCGGGGTAGAGGAAAAGCCAGGCCGGGCTGTAGAGGAGGAGGAAGCGTAAGTGCCGCCAGCCATCCCGAAAACTGCGTAGATGTGGGGGGCGTCCGCGACCGTCGGGGTAAAGCCGGGTGGGCACCTCGCAGATTTTCATTCCCATAATGGCGGCCTTGATGACGATCTCGCTGGCGAGTTCCATACCCTCCGTTTGCAGATTCATGCGCCGGACGGCCTCTCTGGTGAAGGCGCGGATGCCGCAGTGGAAATCGCCCACCGGCGCGTGGAAGAACAACCTGCCGATGAAGGAGAGCACCGGGTTACCGATGTAGCGGTGGTGCCAGGGCATGGCGCCGGGCATGATGCCGCCCTGGAAACGGTTGCCCATCACGAGATCGTAGCCCTGGCGCAACTTTTCCAGAAACGGCGACAGGTTTTCCAGATCGTAACTGTCGTCGGCGTCGGCCATGAGGATGTATTTGCCTCGCGCCGCCGCGAAGCCCCCACGCAGCGCGTTGCCGTACCCCTTCTCAGGGACGGGGACGACGCGCGCACCCAGGGAGCGGGCGATTTCCGCGGAGCGGTCTGTACTGCCGTTGTCGGCGACGATGATTTCGCCGCGCACGTTGTGGCGCTCCAAAAAGCGTTGCGCCTTGCGAACACACGTCCCGACCGTTTTCTCCTCGTTCAGGCAGGGCAGGACGATGCTCAGTTCGAGTTCTCTTTCGTTCATCGGTCACTCCCTTGTTCGACTTCAGGATGAGCCTCGATGATGTCCCATCCACCGGGAACCGGCTCGCAGCGTACTTCGGGGGACGTGGGCGCGCCGTCCCCCTGGAGACGATACAGCGCGAGTTGTTGTTCCGGTATTTCGAAGACTTTTTGCACGTCCAGCCAGAGCGGATGGTGACTGTCATCCACAAGGTATCCTCGCGCTTCGTAGAACATGGTGAACGCGTCTATCAGGACGTAGCGAAAACCGCGCCGGTAGGCTTCTTCCCAAAAAGAGGCATCGCTTTGGCGCCCTTTTCTTTCCACAAGAAGATAATCCTGACGGTAGGAGGCACATTGAAGAAGGTCGTTACGCAGGTAGTAACGGTATGGCGAGTAAATCAGCACGCGTGCGCCGGGCGGGGCCGTTTCGTTCAGGACGTTCATCGCCTGACAGTAGGGGAGGTGGTCGCAACGCGCCTGTCCGTCCGTTTGCACCGGAGAGTACGTAACCAGGGCAACGACCCCGGCACGACCGATCATGAAGAGCAAGAGAAGAGGGGGGAGCGTTTTCACCCATGCCCGGACGAAGGGGTTGCCGGAGTGCGTTGCTTCTTCGATGGCTGTGGCGATGGGCAGGAACAGCAGATACCATAGAAAGTACACGTATCGTATTTCGGCGATGGCGAACGAGAAGACCAGCCACAGCGCCAGTGTGAGTATCGCTGCGATGGACAGTTCTCTCACCAGTGGGGATTCTCGCAGCGCCCGGCGGGCTTTCATCGAGATCAGGAAAGGAGCAAAGGCCAGAGCAAGGGGGGTGATGTGTCCGCCACTTTGGGGAGCATGGCCGAAGGTGACCAGGAAAGGGTAGAAGATGCGGTAAGCGGTGAGCGAAGGTCTCTGTGCGGGGACCTTCCAGGTGCTCGCGTTCAGACTGGCGGAGAGATGGAGTGGTGCAAGCGCGTCTCCCAGGAGAAAGCGATTCCAGAGCAAGAAATGCGCTCCCACCAGGAGCGCCGCAAGCAGCATCCACAGCATGTCGTCGAGGGCGCGGGTGAGGGTAAGACGTTTTTGCAGGATGAGGACGCCGTAGAACGCAAGAAAGAAAGGGGGGACCAGGAAGAGGTTGTAGGGACGAGAGATGATGCTTGCACCAAGCAGGAAACCGTTGAGCCAATAATAGCCGGGACGCGGTGGGGAATGATGACGACTTACTGTGCGATACAGGGCGCTTAAGATGAACGATGTGGTAATCAGATCGTATTTCCCGTCCCCAAAGGCGTCCAGGATGGCGGTGGACGTCAGGGCGAGCGTGGCGGTCAGGATTTGCGCCCGAATCGATAGGCCGGCCTTTCGGGCGAGGGCGAGGAGAACGATGAGCGTGGCGACGGCGTGCCACCAGACGAAGAAACGAGCCGCCTGGTCGCCCGCGATTTGAATAATGGCTGCATAAAGGACGCCGATATAAAGATGGGCGACACTGAACGCATCGTTCGCCGAGAGCAGGACGATCTGCCCCTGCCCGGCCATCCACTTAGGTTGCAGGAAGTAAAGCAAAGAAGCGTCGTAACTCAGACGCGCGCTCGTATAGGCGCTGGAGACCAGGAGCAGGAACAGGATCAGGGCGATAAGCACCTTGTCCCACCGACCCGGAGAGGGCAAGGGGGACGGGATACTCCACCTTTGGCGATAGAGGGTGACGAGAAATGCGATGAAACCGGGGATGAGTACGGTCAGTGTGACGGCAGGCCGGAGGGGCTGAAATTGCAGCCAGGACATCAGAAAGAAGATGAAGACTCCCTCGGCGAGCAGGCAGGCGGTGATGAGGGCGGGCAGGTCGTTGGCGGTTTCTTCGCCCTCTGCGAGGCGTTTGATGAGCAATCCCCACCCCGCGAACGCCAGCACGATGAGGAAGGAAAGTACGCCCGATCGCACGATGTCCAGGAAGAAGCGCGCAGGGTCCAGGCGTTGGGCGGTCTCGGCGAGGCGGGTGATTGCCTCGGCGTTGAGCACCGCGTCGTGGACCAGGTCGAGACGCCCGGAGAAGACGAAAAAGGAGACGCTGATTGCGAGAAGCCAGAAGGTGAGCAGGATGCCGGCAACCTTCTGTTTCCAGAGCCGTTTCCTGGAGACAGCGGTCGCGCCCATGAGATTTCATTCTCCTGACCGATAAGGGAGCATTACGAAGCCGAAGGTGGTGCCGAACATGGCGAGGCCGGTCAGGAAACTGCTGTATTGGCGACCGTAGGGGATCCACGCCGGGTCGCGCAGGATGGCGCTGAGCAGGAGGGTGACAGCCTGTAC
>RFJH01000253.1 GCA_003694975.1 Anaerolineae bacterium
GTCCTGTTCCGTTCTGTCTCTCCCTCGTCCGCGCCGGGGAACTGCTCTACGGCGAGGGCGAAGTCCCGCCGACGCGCGGCTGGGTCTCACCGACGTATGGGGTGAAAGAACCGGCCCTTTCTCTGGCGGTGGAGGCTCGCTCTGCAGATAGTGTACAATTCATCACGGAATTCATCTTCCCGCCCCCCTGACCCACCCATGCACATCCTTCTCATCCATCAAGCCTTCGCCGCCCTCGATGAACCCGGCGGGACGCGTCACCTCGTCCGGCGCGATCACCGCGTGACCATCATCGCCAGGCCGCGTTGCAAAAACGCCATGACATCTTCGTATTCCCGCGCCGTCAGGGAAACGAAGCCTGCCGTGCGCTCTAGATCGCGGCAGTAAATGCGCTTTCCCGAGACGGCCTCGAAGCGCGTGATGGGATGAGCGCCGTTGAGCACCACCAGATCGAGGTCCTCGAAGCGCAGGGCTTCCTGCAAGTCGGCGCGCAGATCGGCTATTTCATCCAGATCGGGTTTGCTCTCGAAGAGCACGGCGATATCCAAGTCGCTCCCGGGACGTACTACGCCGGACTGCGCCGAGCCGAACACCCATGCCGCCATCACCTGCGGATGCCGTCTCAGCACCGCTGCAATCCGATTGAAATCAATCTCGCGAGACATAAGCCCGTATTTCCCGGATGAAACGTTCGAAGTCGTCCAATCGCCGGTTGACGATGTCGGCCAGAATGGCCGCGTCCACCTGTTCGTAGCGATGCACGATGAAGTTACGAAACTGCACCATACGGCGGTAAGGAGTTTCGGACGATAACGCCCCGATCTCCACGCAACGGGCGATGGATTCCCGGCCGGTGGCCGCCGGTGTCAGGTCTTGAACGGAGATAATGCGCTGACATACATCAATCACGGCTTCGACCGCCACCTGTAGGCTACGTTCCACCGCTCGCCGCGTGCGCCAGTCTTCTTCCAATTGCGAGACCCGGACGTGGCCCAGAGAACGCAACTCCCGGACGACCTGTTCGATCACGCTCAGTTTCCGCAAAACGACGCCGTTGGCTTTCATGTCGTCATTATACCATCCGCCCCCCGGCGAAGGTTGTCGAAGAGATTTTCCAGGATACCCAGAGCACCCCGCATACCACCGCGTCGGGGTGCATCACACCGAGCGGAGCGCCCCTAGGGCGCGCAGGCGAGGCGCTTGCGCCGAGCAGCGTCGAGGCGGCCCGCGCAATGGCGTCTCGACTACGGCCTTCGGCCTCCACCCGACGCGATGACTCGCGCCAAGCGAATTGTAGAACAACCGCAAGCGGTTGTCCCGCCCCTCTCGCCGGAGGGTGAGCCCTCCGGCTCAGCACATGAAGCCCCTACGGGGCTGCCCTCGACGTCTGGGCGGGTTGTAGGATGGGGATTTATCCCGTCTACCGTGCCGAGCCCCTCGACAGGCTCGGGGTAAACTCCGCGTAGCGCAGTCGAGACGCTCGCGCTCATCAAGAACCGCCCTCCGCGTAGCACCCGCCGGAGTGCGTATCGAGGAGACCGCTACAATCGCGCCCCCAGCCCCCGAGTAGAGCGCGTAGTGCTCGTATCGAGGGGCTCGCCTCGATACAGGCTCGCTGGCGCTCGCCTTACTCGGCGACCATTCGCCATCCTTCATGTTCCGATCTTCGAGTAGCACCACAGGTGCGTACCGAGGGGCCGCGCCCCGAGTAGAGCGCGTAGCGCTCGTACCGAGGGGCGCTTTAGCAACCGCTCTCCTCGATACGGCTGCTGCACAGCCACTCGGAGAGCGGCTTTCTTCGGAAATCGGTCTTCGAGCAGCGCCGTAGGTGCGTACCGAGGGGCCGCGTCCCCCGGTTTTGCGTGCTCACGAATCGGCGCCGGCTCCTGGCCTGTCACGAACCAATGTGCCTTGCTGCCCGGGTTTCCCTCGCTCCTGGGTAGCGCGAGGGCAATGCCCTTGCGCTACCCTCGTCTCCCCACGCGCGGCTGGGTCTCGCCGACGTATGGGGTGAAAGAACCGGCTTTGTCCCTGGCGGTGGAGATTCGCTCCGCGGATAGTGTACAATTCATCACGGAATTCATCTTCCCGACCCTCTGACCCACCCATGCACATCCTTCTCATCCATCAAGCCTTCGCCGCCCTCGATGAACCCGGCGGGACGCGTCACTACGAACTGGCGCGTCACCTCGTCCGGCGTGGTCACCGCGTGACCATCATCGCCAGCCCGGTGAGTTACATTACAGGGCACCCCTCTTCACTGCCTTCGGGCAGCGAAGAAAATGATGCCATCACCATCCTCCGCGCCCCTACCTATCACGCTCTGCACAAGTCCTTCGTCCACCGCACGCTGGCCTTTTTCTCCTTCATGTTCTCCTCCTTCTTCATCGGTCTGCGCGTGCGCGAAGTGGATCTCGTCTGGGGCACCTCGCCGCCCATCTTCCAGGCCTGGACGGCCTGGCTCCTGGCGCGTCTCAAAGGCGTGCCGTTTCTCTTCGAGGTGCGCGACCTGTGGCCGTACTTCGCCGTCGCCGTCGGCGTGCTGACCAACCCGGTCCTGATCCGCATGTCGGAGTGGCTGGAGCGCTTCCTCTATCGCGGCGCGGACCGGGTGATGGTCAACAGCCCGGGGTTCATCGCCCACGTCACGGGTCGGGGGGCGAAGCGGGTGGAACTCGTCCCGAACGGCGCGGACGCGTCCATGTTCGATCCGTCCGATGAGGGGGCCGCGTTCCGGCGGTCGCATGGTCTGGAGGGAAAATTCGTCGTCCTGTACGCCGGCGCGCACGGCATGTCCAACGACCTGGACGTGGTGCTCGATGCGGCGCGTCTGCTCGAAGGAGAACCGCACATCCAGATTGTCCTGCTGGGCGACGGGAAGGAGAAGCCGCGCCTGGTGGCGCGCGCCCATGAAATGGGGTTGACCAACGTCACCTTTCTGCCGCCTCTCCCCAAACGCCGGATGCCGGAAGCCCTGGCCGCGGCCGACGCCTGCATCGCCATCCTCAAGCCGCTGGAGGCCTATAAGACCACCTATCCGAACAAGGTCTTCGACTACATGGCAGCGGGGCGACCCATTGTCCTGGCGATTGACGGCGTGATCCGCCAGGTCGTCGAGGCGGCGGATTGCGGTCTCTTCACCCCACCCGGAGATCCCCAGGCGATGGCGAGAGCCATCCGCCAATTGGCCGCCGACAGCGAGGTCGCGCGCGCGATGGGGCTTCGGGGTCGGCGCTACGTGGAGCAACACTTCCACCGCGCCGACCTGGCACATCGTCTGGCCGAACTCCTGGAAGCGATGGTCTCCCAACAGTCAAACAACCCAACTCCCGCAAGAGGTTGAATTGCTCACCCCAAACATACCGCATAAGGTGAGCAAATTTTCATGTATAATACATATCCAGACAAGAAAGCCTGTCTGTTCTCTGCCGCGAGTACGATAGCGGCCACGGCATGTAAACGGAATTTTTGGAAACTTCTGGGGTACGCCCATTCCCCGCTCCGGCGGGAAGATTTTGGGAAGCCCATCGGCTCGTTTCCGCCGATGGACAGCAAGCGCATACCGGTCAAGGCCAGATAGCCTGAGAGGCTCAGTTTACCGGGAAACGTGGCCCCCCTGGGGTGACCCTGAAGTCTATCGAATGCGCCAAAGGCGTCTGGGCGAGGTAACCGTTTGTCCTCGTCCGAATGGCGCAATCTCGTGACCACGCAGGCGATAGACCTCCGGCCATCGCCTCTTTCAACGTACATCCGTCTGTTCACAGGCGGCATGTGGACATACCACAGCCGTGGCCGCAAGGCAGGCCCACGGCTGCGTGTTTTTATGCCAAAGATTACGGCAATCCAACCACAAAAGAAGAACCCTCGCCGGGTCAACATCTACCTGGACGGCGAATTCGCCTTCGGATTGAGCCGCATCGTGGCCGCCTGGCTGCGCGTGGGACAACACCTGAGCGCGGAGAAGATCGCTCAACTCCGGGAAGAGGACCAGCGCGAGAAAGCCTACCAACAAGCCCTGCGCTTCTTGAGTTACCGCCCCCGCTCACAGGCCGAGATCCGGCGAAACCTGCGCAAGCATGATATCCCGGAAAGCATTATCGAGGATATCATTCAGCGCCTCGAAGAAATTGGGCTTGCCAACGACGAAGAATTCGCCCGCGCCTGGATTGAAAATCGCAACACCTTCCGCCCACGCAGCCGACGAGCACTGACAAGCGAGTTGCGCCAAAAAGGCGTACCCGAAGACATCATCCGCTCTGTTCTGGATGAGAACACCGACGACGAACATCTCGCCTATCAGGCCGGACTCCGCAAAGCGCGCAAACTGGCCCATCTGGAATGGCCTGATTTCCGCCGCAAACTCGGCGATTTTCTGGCCCGGCGCGGGTTTAACTACTCCGTGATCGCCCCGCTCCTGCGTCAACTCTGGCAGGAAGTACACCCCGAGAGCGATCCAACCACAGAGGATATCGTATGAACCGACCAGAACTGTTCATCATTGCAGGGGTGGCCCTGCTCGTTGGGCTGGTCATCGGATACCTCATCAGCCGATACCAGAACGAACGGGCCATCCAGCGACAGAAACAAAAAGCCGAGGACATCCTCAAAGGGGCTCACGAACAGGCCCGGCTGATCGAAATCCAGGCACGCGATAACGCCCTGCAAATCGTCCAGAAAGCCGAAAACGAAATCGCCCAGCGACGCAACGAACTCAATCGAGAGGAAGAACGCATCCAAAAGCGCCGCGAAGACTTAGACAGGCGGTTTGAGCGCCTCGAACAGCGTGAGCACGCGTTAAGCAAACGCCAGAGCGCCATAGACCGACGCGCTAATGAAATCGAGAAGATGTACGCTGCCCAGATGGAAAAACTGCAGGCGATCTCCAGCATGACGCGCGAGGAAGCCCGTCAACTGCTTTTGGAAGAGGTCGAGAAAGAAGCGCGCGGCGATATGGCCCGCATCATCCGTCAAATCGAGGCTGAAGCACGCGAGGAGGGCGAGAAGCGCGCCCGCAAACTGATTGCCGATGCCATCCAGCGCGTCGCTTCGGAACACGTCGCTGAGGTGACCACATCCGTCGTACCGCTGCCCAACGAAGAGATGAAAGGACGCATCGTTGGACGCAACGGGCGTAACATCCGCGCCTTCGAGCAGGCCGCCGGCGTGGACGTTATCGTGGACGACACCCCCGAAGCGGTGACCATCTCCTGCTTCGACTCCGTGCGCCGCGAGATCGCCCGTCGCGCCATGGAACGCCTCATCCTGGACGGACGCATTCACCCGGCCCACATCGAGAAAATCGTCAACGATGAGGCGGAAGCCGTGGCGAAAATCATCGTCGAGGCCGGCGAACAGGCCGCCTTTGATGCCGGGATCACAGGGCTACATCCAGAAATTCTACGCATGATGGGACGCCTGAAGTTCCGCACATCCTATGGCCAGAACCAATTAGCCCACGCTGTGGAAGTCGCTAAACTGGCAGGCATCCTGGCTGCCGAGATCGGCGCCAACGTGGAATTGGCCAAACAAGCCGGTTTCCTACACGATATCGGCAAGGCCATGGATCACAATCAGGAAGGCACCCATGCCATGCTTGGTGCCGAATTCTGCCGCCGCTATGGGGTGCATCCCGTCGTAGTCAATGCCATTGCATCGCACCACCACGAAGTAGAGCAGGAATCTGTCGAAGCGGTGATCGCCGAAGCCGCCGACGCCATCTCCGGTGCACGCCCCGGCGCCCGCCGCGAGGACCTGGAAGCATACATCAAGCGCATCAAATCGCTGGAAGAACTCGCCAGTTCTTTCAAGGGTGTGGACCAGGCCTTCGCCATTCAGGCCGGGCGCGAGGTACGCATCATCGTCAAGCCCGAAGAGATTGACGACCTGGAAGCCACGCGCCTGGCACGCGACATCGCCAAGAAAATTGAAGAGACCATGCAATACCCCGGCCAGATCAAAGTCACCGTCATCCGGGAAACACGCGCTGTAGACTATGCGAAGTAGCACAATACGACAGACAACACAAACAAATCCAATCCCCTCGGACGAACGGTCCGAGGGGATTTCTTTTTAGGTGGCTCGATGAACCCGCTGAACCGTCATCGAACCAGTTCGTACACGTTGACCATGCCCCGCCGGTTGAGCATCTTCGGCTATCCCGTGTCCTTTTCTAGCGGCATTTCTTCAACTCTTCCATCAGCAGCGGATAAACTTTCCCATAATCTTCGTCATTGGGGTCGAGCAGTTCATAGGCTTTCCGCAGCGTTTCACAGACCTTCTCCCTGTCATAGCCGACA
>RFJH01000254.1 GCA_003694975.1 Anaerolineae bacterium
GAACTGAGCGAGGAACAAAGCGCCCGTTTCCATGAAAAATGGGTCGTCGGCTATGGTCATGCCTCGGTTGCCGAGCACGCTGTGCTGCACATCGCCTTCGAGAACGTCTCCCGCCTGGCTATTGAGTGTATCGAATCGAACCGTCTGGCCTCCTACACCGAGAAATCCACCCGCTATCAGAAGTGGGGGCCGGATGACTTCGTCATCCCACCGGAACTGGAAGAACATCCTTTGCGCGAGGAATACGTCCATACCGTGCGCCGCCTCTTCCAGACCTACGCCGCCTCTCTTGCCCCCGCGCGCCGCGTGATCGAGAAACGGTTTCCGCGTCGCGAGGGAGAGACGCTTGAAGCCTGGGATCGCCGTGTCCGTTCGCACTACGTGGATTCCTGCCGTTTTCTGCTCCCCGCCGCATCCCTGGCGAACGTCGGTATGACGGTCAACGCTCGCGCCCTGGAACACGCCATCCGCAAAATGCTCTCCCATCCTCTGGCGGAAGTGCGCCAGATCGGCCAGGAGGTCAAAGACGTGGCGCGAGGCGAGGTGCCCACCCTGGTCAAATACGCCGATGCCGTCCCCTATCTGGTGGGGACGGCAGAAGACCTCACCGCGCAGGCGACTGAGATGGGCACCCTCAGCCCCGATGATTGGTGCCGCCTGATTGACTACGACCGCGACGGCGAGACGAAAGTCCTGGCCGCAGCATTGTACCGTTTTGGGGGCATGTCCTACGCCCGGGCGCTGGATGCGGTTCGCTCTCGACCGGAGCCTGAACGCGCCCGACTGGCCGAATCACTGCTTGGACGACTCCGCCGCCACGATATCCCTCTGCGCGAACTGGAATACTGCTCTTATACCTTCGACTTGCTGATGGATCAGGGCTGTTACTTCGAGTTCAAGCGCCATCGTATGATGACGCAGACGCCGCAACGGCTCACCACACGATTGGGATATGCTCGTCCGCGGCTGCTCGTGGAAGCGGGCTTCGGGTCGGAGTACGATGCGGCGATGCATTCGACGGCGGAGATGTTTGAGCGGTTGGATGAGGCCTTGGGGCCGCACGTCGCCCAGTATGTCGTCCCCAACGGATTCAACCGGCGCGTGCTTTGCACGTTCAACCTGCGCGAGGCGTTCCATTTCTGTCAGTTGCGTGCCGCCTCTAACGCTCACTTCTCCATCCGCCGCGTAGCCTTGCGCGTGGCAGAGGAGATCCGCCGCGTGCATCCCCTGCTGGCGAGGTATATGCGCCTCCCGGAGGAGAACTGGCAGGAGGTCGAGAGACGGTACTTTGCGTAGGGGGTTAGCGCTCGTCCTCCGCTCGTTCCACTTCCACCCACATCCTTTCTCCGTCCGTGCTGAGGTGAATCCAGCCATGACGGTCGGTTCGCAGGAGCGAGTAATCCTCCACCGCTTGCAACGTCTCTTCGGAGGGCAAGCCGTTCGTATCCCCGGCTGCCACACTCAGGATGACGACCTGTGGATTCAGGTGGCGGAGCCATTCCGGCGGGTTGAGCAGTGCATAACCGGATTCGGCCAGTAAGAGCACGGATACCTCGCCGATGGCCTCGCCGTAGCGGAGTTCTTCCAGGGCGGAGAAATCCACACCGACAGGAAGCAAAGCGCGGAAGTTCCCCCATTCAACCAGCAGCACCGCGCCGCGTGGACCGGCGGTCACCACACGCAGCGCGGCCCCCGCGCCGAGGTCCAGCGCAGCGCCCGGCCAGGCCTGGGTGATCGGAACACGTTGCTCGCTCAGGTACGCGCCCAGGATGCGGGCGGAAAACGAGGCTTCTTGTTTGCCGCTCCATAGCACGGCCTGCGGGGGGAAACGTTCCAACGTGCGCGGCAGTGCAGCGACCTGGGCCTCCTGCGGCGAGGCGACGACGAGAAAATCCAGGCGGCGGCGCGTGAGGGGCAGGCGACGCCCCAGTTCCGAGGAGAGGCGCGAGGGGCTGGGTCCGCCGTTGACGAGCACAGCGCGTCCGGTCGGGGTCTTGATGAGGATGGCGTCGGCAGAGCCGACATCGAGGAAGAGCAGGTGCAGGCGACCGTCCGGGGCCGTCTGCGCCAGTCGCCAAGTCAGGGTGGCGGTGAGGTAGAGGATGAAGAGGGCCGTTACCGGGAGGGCGAGGGGTTGTCCACCCGTTCGGGTGGCGATGGAACGTTTCAGGCGGTTTCCGGCAAATGTCCACGAGAAGAGCGCGCCATAGAAGAGGATGACCAGCAGAGGGCTGAGGTCGCCCAGGGTGATGACGGCGTGAGGCAGTTGGGCGAAGAGTTCCACGGCGTGGATGGTATAGGCCGTGAAAGGCCAGGAGAGCCAGGCGAGGGTCTGGCCGAGCGGCCACCAGAACAGGCCGATGAGCAACGCCAGGCCGCTCAGCACCATTACCGGTGGCTGGGCAGGCAGGATGACGGGATTGGCAACAAGCGAAACCAGGGAGAGGCGTTTGAAGTGGTATGCGGTGATGGGAAGTGTGGTCAATTGTGCGGCCAGGGTGAAGAGAAAGTATTCGGCAATGGGGGCAGAAAGGCGGCGCGCAATCCCCGGCGCGGTGAAACGCTGTAGGAAGGTCACTACGGCTTGTTGAAACGGTTCAGCGTAGAGCAATAATCCCAGCGTGGCAAAGAAGGAGAGTTGGAAGCCCACATCCCAGGGGATGTGTGGATCGAGAAGTGCCATCAGAGCGGCGGTGAAGAGGAGGGTGTTCAGGCCGTCTTGTCGCCGGCCGATCTGTCGGGCGAAGATGGAAAGGCTACCCATGATGGCTGCCCGCACGACCGCCGCGTCCGCGCCGACCAGGATGGTGTAGACGGCAATGGCGACGAGGGCCGCGACCGCCCCACGTCGTGGCCCGAGAAGACGTCCGAAAAGCGCCATAAACAGACCGGCAATGATGGCGATGTTGAAACCGGAGATGGCGATGATGTGCGCCGTACCGGTATCTTTGAAGGCCTGTGCCAGGTCTTTCGGGAGGCCGGTATCCACGCCAAGCAGAATACCCGCCAGGAGGGATGCTTCGGGGTCGGGGTACAGTTGATAGAGGGTGATCAGGGCATGCTCTTTGGCAGCGTAAACGGCGCTCAGGAAAGCGTTGCCACCGCGACCGGGCAGCAGAGTGGCCTCGGCGGACGGCATGTAGGCATGGATACCTTTATGTGCCAGATACTCCCGATAGGAAAACTCCTCGCCTTCCGGCGGCGTCATCAGGCGACCGCGCAGGCGCAGGCGGTCGCCGTAGTGGAAAGGGCGGTTGGGGTCCACGCGCGCCAGGATCAACCCCTCGACGGCCAGGGGCGCCTCGTTCCCCGTATCCACCTCCTCGACGCGCAGACGCAGGTTGGTATAGGTGTCGCGGTAATCCGGAGGTTCGACCAGCGTGCCGGTTATCAGGAGGTCATAATCTCGATCGGCGTACCAGGCGATGAAATGGGGATTCACGGTGGGAATGGTAGACTGGTAGCGCGCTGCTCCAAAGAAGAGAAGCATGAGCGCGGGCAGGAAGAGACGCCCCGAGCGCAAGAGTGGCACACGGCGGCTCACAAACACCTGCAAAAGGACGAGCAGCGTCGTCGCCCCGGCCAGAGCAATCCAGGCGCGCACGGAAAGAACAACGCGCGCCGCGAGCACAATCCCGCCGAGAAAAGAAAGGGAGAGCCAGAGCAGCGGGGGAAGGCTGCCCTGGCCGTTCGTGCGTTCGGTCGCCGTACCTGTGGCCCCCATGTGAGTGGATTACCCTTGCTGCTTCATCTGTTCCTGCCGGGCTTCTTTTCGTGCCTTGCGGCGTGCGTTCCAGCGACGGATGCCGCGCACCAGGAGCCAGATAGGTACACCGAAGACAATGGCAATGGTCGCCAGTTTGGGCAGGATGTTGAGCACCAGCCAGATCAGGAAATTGACGAAGCCCTGATAGAAATAGATCAGGTTCTGAATGGCATCACGCGCCGTCCCCTGAGGCTTCCAGCCGCCGACCTCGATGGGCTGGATCGTCTCTTCGGCGATCAGGCGCACGCTAATGGCGGCGTAGGCCGCCGACTCCTCGTAGTAGCGCATTTGCCCGCGGACGATCTCGATTTGCTCGCGATAATAGGTCAGTTGCTCGAAGACGGCCAGCACGTCCTCCGTCTTCTCCGCCTGCTCCATGATTTCCGTCAGGCGGGCTTCGGCGGCTTCCAGATTGCGCAGACGAGATTGCAGGTCTATATAATCGGCAGTCACATCCTGGCCGGAAATGCTCTCGGAACGAACATCAACGACATCGCTCTTAATCTGTGCCAGGGCATCGTGCAGTTTCTCTGCCGGGACGCGCACGGTGATCGACCCCTCCGGCACCGTGCCCCC
>RFJH01000255.1 GCA_003694975.1 Anaerolineae bacterium
CCTTTCAAAATTGTCAGGTGATGGCGTTTGACGACCGTATGGCTTGCAAGTATAATCTTTTTATCTTCGCTCCCCCCTGGTGGGGGGCTTTCTTGAGGCCTGTATGGCGCTACGAGGCAACCTTCGTGATTTCACCGTCACACAATTGTTGAATCTGATCAATCTCGCTCAGAAGACGGGCACGTTATTTATTGATGGCCCCACGGAAGGAGCGCAGGTCGCCTTTCAGGAGGGCAAACTGGCTTATGCTCAGATTGGCCAGGAGGATAACAGCCTGGCAGCCATCTTGCGGCGGGCGAAGGTGCTGAGTGCTGCCCAATACCGTGCGATCAAGGAACGGGCCGACCAGATGAGTGATAAGGAACTGGGCCTGCTGTTGATCAACGCGGGTTATATCAGCCAGGAAGAGATTCTCGCCAACCTGCAGGAATATTTCGCCGGCGTGGTGCGCAGGTTGTTCACCTGGGTGGAGGGCTTCTTTCGTTTCGAGAACGACCTCCTCCCGCCATCGGATCGCATCACCGTCCGTCTGGACCTGACGAATTTGATCATCGAAGGGGCGCGCCAGTTGCGCGAATGGGAGCAGTTACAGGATGAGATCCCCACATTGGATGTGGCGCTGAAATTTGCCGACCGTCCAGGGGCTAACATTCGCAATGTGAACCTGAGCGTGGAAGAGTGGCGCGTCGTCTCATATATCAGTCCCAAGAACACCCTGAAAAAGATTGCTTTGGCGACCCGCATGAGTGACCTGGAGATCCGACGGATCGTTTATGGCCTGCTCCAGGCCGGTCTGGTGGAACTCGTCCGTCCGGAGGGTGCGCCGATGCCTTTCACGCCGCGCATGTTCCCTACCGACGACAAAGAAGAACAGAAGTCATTGATCAATCGTCTGATCAAACGGATTCGTTCTTTGTAGAATAATTCGAGGTTGGTGTTATGCAAACAGTTAAGATGGTAGTCACTGGCCCGTTCAACGCCGGCAAGACGGAATTCATTCAGTCGGTGAGCGAGATCGATGTCGTCTCTACGGAGCGACGCTTGACCTCGGAGACCGAGCGGGCGGTCAAGGAGACCACCACCGTGGCGATGGACTTCGGGCGCATCACGGTGGACGATGACCTGGTCCTCTACCTCTTTGGCACGCCAGGACAGAAGCGCTTCGACTTCATGTGGGAGATTCTCTCGGAGGGCATGCTGGGCTTCATCGTCATGGTGGATAGCACCCGCCCGGAGACGTTCCGCGAGGCGCGCAGCATCCTGGAGACGTTCCGCGCCTACGCGCCGACGCCGTACGTCGTGGCGGCGAACAAACAAGACCTGGAAGACGCCTGGGACCTGGAAGATATGCGCCATGCCTTGCGCCTGGATTCCAAAGTGAAGTTACTCCCTTGCGTCGCCACGGACAAGAAGTCCGTCAAAGAGGTCTTGCTGGAGTTACTCTATAGCATTCTGGCCGAGATTTGATCGTCGGAGGCGGGGAGGCTCCGTCACGCGCCGTGTCTTCGATTACCACGGATCAAGGTATTGTTCATTACGAGGTCTATGGGCGCGGGCGCCCGGTCATCCTGCTGCATGGCTGGTTGGGTTCCTGGGGGCTGTGGCAGGAGACAATGGCCTACCTGGGCCGTTATTATCGCACGTATGCGTTGGATTTTTGGGGGTTTGGCGAGTCGGGGAAGAAGCGAGAAAGTTACGCCGTTCAGGATTTCGTCAGTCTGGTCGATCAGTTCATGGAGCGGTTGGGCATCGTCCGGGCACCGCTGGTCGGCCACAGCATGGGAGGGACGGTTAGCCTGTCGGTGGCGATTCGTTATCCGCACCGCGTGAGTAAGGTGGTGGTGATCGGCTCTCCCATTGCCGGTTCCTCGCTGGCATGGGCGCTCAAACTGGCCGGCCGTCGGCCCATCGCGGTGCTCCTTTTCAACATGATGACGCTGTTCCGCCTGGGAGTCCGCATGGCTTCTCCGTTTATTTGCAAGGACCCCCGTTTCCCCGATATGATGGATCGCGATCTCTCGCGCACCACATTGGAGTCGTTTCTCTACAGCATTGCTTCTCTACGTCGCACAGACCTGCGTCCTATGCTGGACGAGATCAAAGTACCGGTGTTGGGGATGTACGGCGACCGCGATAACATTGTCGATCCGCGACAGAGAGAACCTCTGGCGAAAGGCGCTCCTCTTGCCCGCGTGGCGCGCTTCCCCAACGCGGGCCACTTCATTATGCTTGATGCGCCGGATGAGTTCATGCGTTGTTTGAAGGAATTCCTGGACGACGAGAGCGTGGAAACATGACTCCCCAAAAGCCGATGTTTTATTACCCGAATCGGATGGGGAGAATTATCTTGTTATCTCTGGAAGAGATTATCGGGCGCAATGGCGTCAATGCAGCGCTCAATTTGGCCTCCTTGAGCGACTGGATTCACAACTACCCGCCCCACGACCTGGACCGACACGTTCCGTTTCACACCATCAGTGCGCTTCTCCATGCCCTGGAGGGGATGTACGGTCCGCGCGCCGGACGAGGGGTGGCTCTGCGCGCCGGTCGGGTATCGTTCAAATACGGCTTGCGGGCTTTTGGGTCTGAGATGGGGGTCACCGATCTGACGTTCCGTCTGTTGCCATTGCAGACCAAGATTCGCCTGGGTTGTGAGGCGTTCGCAGAGGTGTTTAATCGTTTTACAGACCAACGTGTGCGCCTGGAGGAACATGGGGAGGAAATTCTATGGCACATTGAGCGTTGTCCGCTTTGCTGGGATCGCAAAGCGGAAGAACCAATTTGTCACATGGCCGTAGGACTGTTGCAGGAGTCCCTTTATTGGGTGAGCGGTGGTAAGATATTTCATGTCGAGGAAACACATTGTATCGCCTGTGGTGACTCTGCCTGCACGATTGTGATTGACCCGACCCCTCTCACCTGATAACGAGAAGGTCTTGTAATGACATGCTGAAAATTATTCTCCAGGCTCCTCGCCCTGTCCCTCCTTTCAACGAACCGGCACGTGACCTGCGCCTGCAGAATCAACCGCTCTGGTTGTGGCAACGCAACGTCCTGGCGCCTTATGTGACGCGCGAGTTGGAATTACCTCCCGGCGCGCGCCTGCCGCAGACGCGTGAGCCGATGCTGGTCTATCGAGATAACCTTTTCTTCGATGAATTCTATATCCGCGAGTTCCTGCAGAAGGCCCGTAAGAGCGGTCGGGCTGTGCGGGCCGCGTTCTCGGTGGATGACCCGGTCTTCCGTGAGCACGCCCTGCCTCTTTCGACTTCATACACCCCGGCAGGAAACCTCTACCTTGCCGATTTGTGGTATTACCCGCGCGGGCCGGTCGCCGATGTGGAGCCGCTGGTCATTGATATGGAAGGACGCGAAGTGGGGTATTACCATGTCCCCACTTACATGGCGGGTGAGACGGGGGATCTGGTCTTTCAGGTGCCGCTGAAGGCGCTGATTGCCATCGATTCCTGGGTGCACATTTTCATTGCCGATATCGTCTTCGGTCTCTTTGCCCGAGGGGCGCGCTTTGAGAAACGTTTGAACGAAGACCTGGCGTTTAAAATCAAAATCCTGAGCAAAGCCCTCTATGAGGGGCGACAGGTGCTGGAATGCTCCGAACTGGTCCGTGTGGGCAAGAATTGCGTCATTGACCCGCACGCCGTCATCCATGGGCCAACCACGATCGGAGATAACGTGACCATTGGCGCCGGCGCGATTATCGAGAACAGCATCATCGGTAGCAATGTCAATATTTCTCAGGATTGTCAGGTAATGCTTTCGGTCGTGGGGGACGGCACATTTCTCCCCTTCCGCGCTTCCCTCTTTATGACCACCGTCATGGACAACAGCATGGTGGCCCAAAATACCTGCCTGCAGATGTGCGTTGTGGGTCGAAATACGTTCATCGGCGCGGGGACAACTTTTACGGATTATAATTTGATACCCACACCGATACGCGCTCGCGATGGAGAAGGACAACTCCGTCCCTCCAATCGACCGGTCATGGGGGGGTGTGTGGGGCATAATTGTCGTCTTGGATCGGGATTAATCGTCTTCCCGGCGCGCATGATCGAATCAGATGTGGTGCTGGTTGTCTCGCGCGAGCAACGCATCATCCAGCGAGATGTCTCCTACGAGGAGAGCGACCATCATTGGATGAAGGCTGGATCGTTACA
>RFJH01000256.1 GCA_003694975.1 Anaerolineae bacterium
CCTCCTTTCAAATGCGCCCTGAAACATGCTCCGTTACAGACACCGCTGCACTTCGACACCTGTCGCCTGGATGATGTATTGTGCACTCGATGGAAAAGTCATGTGTTGTGTGATTCCCCTCTGCGGCGCTGGAGACTATTTCCACCAGCATCCCGCCTCGCAGTGACTTGGCAGAGGCGCCTGAAACAGAACTCCCGGCTGAGACTACAGGTATTTTCATTCTACAGAGAAAAGCGGACTTTTTCAATCCCCTGAACGGCATACCAGGCTTTTCGACGACAATCTAACGAAAAACCATTGCCATCTCCTGGATGGTGTGCGTGCAGCGTGCAAAGCGACGTAAATTGTGGGGAGCATAGCGCAACTACCTGCCTGGCAGTGGCAGTACAACGTCCGGTTATCGAAAGCCCATCAGTATCTGCTCAGTGCAGGTAATCCCCCTTGCCGGGGAGCACGTTACGCACGCCGCCGGTAAGGTTTGCCACATCCCCCTCATCGTGCGAGATGACCAGCCTGTGCCCGGGCGTGACGGGAGGGACGATGGACGACATCCGATGTGGATTATAATGACATCAGCGATGAGACGCTTCTTTTTACTTACTCTCCTACTTACTCTCCTGGGGTGTTTGCTCTTCGTGTCGCGCGTCGCCGGTGCGCAGCAAGAGGGCCCTCTGGTGCTCGTGATGACCGCCGATGGGGCGATCACCCCCGCCATGGCGCAATACGTCGAGCGCGGCATTCGGACCGCCGAGCAGCGCGAGGCGGAAGCCCTGATCCTGCAATTGAACACACCGGGCGGCGATATCGAGAGCATGCTACGCATGGTCGAAGCGATTCGCGGCAGTCACGTGCCGGTCGTGGTGTACATCACGCCGCGCGGCGGGATGGCCGCCAGTGCAGGGACCATCATCACCCTGGCCGGTCATGCCTCGGCCATGGCACCGGAGACGACCATCGGCGCGGCCAGCCCCGTCGGCCCGCAGGGCGAAGACCTTGGGGAGACGCTCAAGGCCAAAGTCTCGGAGACCTTGAAAGCCCAGGCGCGCGCCCTGGCCGAGCGGCGCGGTGAGGAAGCCCTTGCCCTGACCGGGAAGATGATCGACGAGGCGCACGCCGTCTCGGCCAACGAGGCCCTGGAGGCCGGCCTCGTGGACTTCCTCGCCGATGACCTGGACGACCTCCTGACTCAATTGGACGGCTTCCGGGTCGAGACGGTGGACGGCCCACGCACGCTGCACACGGCGGACGCCCGCACCGAAGACCTGCCAATGCGCTTCATTGAAGAACTCTTGCAGGTGCTGGTCAACCCGAATATCGTCTTCCTCCTGCTGACCATCGGTGTACAGGCATTGCTGATCGAACTCTCCAGTCCGGGCGGCTGGGTGGCAGGGTTCGTCGGCGTGGTCTGCCTGGCGCTGGCGGCCTACGGCCTGGGTGTGTTGCCGGTCAACTGGTTTGGGCTGGTTTTCCTGGCGACGGCGTTCGTGCTCTTCGTGCTGGATGTCAAAGCACCCACCCACGGCGCGCTGACCGCGGCCGGCATTGCATCGTTCATTGTCGGGGCGCTGGTACTGTTCAACTCGCCGAGTACGCCCCAGTTCCAGCGCGTTTCCCTTCCCCTGGTCATTTTGACGGCGTTGCTTACCGCTGCCTTCTTCGCCGTGATTCTGAGTTTTGCTCTGCGTGCCCAACGCACGCCGATTCGCGTCGGTCAGGAGTCTCTGATTGGGCGCAGTGGCCGCGCCGTGACGCCGATCGCGCCGCGCGGTCAGGCTCAGGTGGGCAGTGAGTTATGGACGGCGGAACTGGCCAAAGGGTCCGAACCGATCCGGAAAGGGGAACGGGTTGAAGTGGTACGCGTGGAGGGAGTCCGCTTGATTGTCCGTAAAGCGGATGCTTGACGTCCGACACGGTTCTGAATAGAATGCGGTTGGACTTAGTGGTTCTTCTCTAAGCGAGGTGTCCTATGGAAGAAAAACGCAGTGACGATTTTGGCGCTTTTCTTGAGAGTGTGCAGAAAGCCGTCCATGCCGGTCCGAATCCGGCTTCGTGGCGCATTATGGCCTCGCTCTCACAGCAGAGCGAGATCAGAGTGACCCATCTGATGAGCCAGGTGAAGTTGCCCTGGTCGGAATTCACCGCCGGTTTGAGAGACCTGGAAGAGGCCGGTCTGGTCAAGATGGAGGACGACGAGGAGGACGGCATTCTGAAACTGACGCCGGACGGCCAGCACTGGGTTCAGAGCATGGCCGCCGAGATCGAGGCGCTGATTCCGGAGGAAGAGGAAGGCGAAGAGGGGGAGCAGGAGGTATGAACGCCTCTTTTGAATGGCTGATGGCGGGCGTGCTGGGAGCGGTGGTCGGTTCGGCAGAAATTATCTCCCGCTATCGTGATGAGCCGGATGATGCCCTCCGGACGTGGCCATCGCTTTTTTATTTGTTGGTCAACGCCCTGGCCGCCATCCTGGCTCTGGGGATTATCCGCGTTTTCGGCTGGACGTTTGGCCTGAGCAACGAGGAGGGCGTCCGCTGGGCGCAGGTTTTGGCGGCAGGGGTGGGGGCGATGGCGTTGTTGCGGGCTTCGCTGTTCAACGTACGCGTGGGCGAACAGAATGTGCCGATCGGGTTGAATCGCTTTCTGGATGCCCTCCTGGCCGCTGTAGATCGCGCCGTGGACCGCCGGCGCGCTCAGGAACGCGCCGTGATCGTCAGCGAGACGATGAGGGACATTGCCTTTGAGAAGGCTTACCAGGCCCTGCCGGCTTACTGTTTTGCTTTGCTGCAAAACCTTCCTCAGGACGAGCAGGAACGCTTTGGCAAGAAAATCGCTCTGTTGCGCGGCGCGGACATGAGCCCCCGCTTGAAATCTCTGCTTCTCGGACTGGGCCTGTTGAACCTGGTAGGAGAGAAAGTCTTGAAGACCGCTGTGCAGCATCTGGGGGATGAGATCAAAGTCTCGCCATCATCGGAACAAGAACCAGAAGAAAGGGATTCTTCCCCTCATGAGTAACACACCAACCCGTGATCGCGTCCGACCGGACGAAATAGATACCACCCCTCGGCGCCGCCCGGAATGGATTAAAGTTCGTGCGCCTGCCGGAGAGACCTACGAATGGCTGCACGGGCTGATGCGCAGCAAGGCGCTGCACACGGTCTGTGAAGAGGCCATGTGCCCCAACCTGGGCGAATGCTGGGGCGCGGGCACGGCGACCTTCCTGATGCTCGGTGACGTGTGCACCCGCACCTGTGGCTTCTGCGATATCAAGCACGGTCGCCCCGCGGCGCTCGATTGGCTGGAGCCGGAGCGCGTGGCGCAGGCCGTCAAAGCGATGAACCTGAAGCACGCGGTCATCACCAGCGTCAACCGCGATGACCGGCGGGATGGCGGCGCGCCGATCTTCGCCATGGTCATCCGCCGCATTCGGGAGTTGCTCCCCGGTTGCTCGGTGGAAGTGCTCATCCCGGATTTCAAAGGCTCGTTGGAAGCCCTGAAAATCGTGATGGACGCCCGCCCCGAAATCCTTAATCACAACGTGGAGACCGTGCCGCGCCTGTTCAAACGCGTCCAGCCACAGGATCGCTACGAGTGGGCACAGGCGACTTTGAGCAATGCCAAGAAACTCGACCCCGACGTGCTGACGAAATCCGGCCTCATGGTCGGCCTGGGGGAGACGATGGACGAGGTAAAGGCTGTGATGCGCGACCTGCGCTCCTGGGGTGTGGACATCCTGACCATCGGTCAATACCTGCAACCCAGTCGCAAGCACTTGCCCATCGAGCGGTACTACACGCCGCAGGAATTCCAGGAGTTGAAGGAGTACGGTCTGGAGATCGGCTTCCGTTGGGTCGAATCGGCACCGCTGGTGCGCTCCTCGTACCATGCTGCGGAGCAGGTACGCGCTCTGAGCGCCGTCCATCGTCAACTCTACGGTGGCCGATAGAGAAACGGGCTCCATAAGATGGGGGGGAACCGGGACGAAACGGAGTGAGTTTATTAAGGAGGCGTGAACGATGCCTGAAGCCGTAATCATAGACGCCGTGCGCACACCCATCGGTAACTTTCGCGGTGCCCTGGCCGCCGTCCGTCCGGACGACCTGGCCGCCATCGTCCTCAAAGCCCTCGTTGAACGTACCGGTATTGATCCGGCCATCGTGGAGGAAGTGTACATGGGCTGTGCCAATCAGGCCGGGGAGGACAACCGCAACGTGGCGCGCATGGCCGTCCTCCTGGCGGATTTCCCCGTCAGCGTGGCCGCCGTGACTCTGAATCGCCTCTGTGCCTCCGGCCTGAACGCGGTCAACATGGCCTATCGCGCCATCAAGGTCGGCGAGGGGGAGGTGTTCATCGCGGGGGGCGTGGAGAGCATGTCGCGCGGCCCTTACTCCGTCCCCAAGCCCGAAGTGGCCTATCCCTACGGCAACCAGACGATGTGGGATACTGCTTTCGGCTGGCGCTACCCTCACCCCAAGATCAAGGCACTCTACGGCACCGAGGCCATGGGCGAGACCGCCGAGAACATTCGCGAGATGACCGGCATCAGCCGCGAGGAGCAGGACGCCTTCGCCCTGGAGAGTCACCGCCGCGCCATCGCGGCCATTGATAGCGGCAAGTTTGCCGAGGAAATCGTCCCCGTCCCGGTGCCGCAGCGCAAGGGGGAACCGGTCATTGTGGATACCGACGAGCGTCCCCGCCGCGATACCAGCATGGAGAAACTGGCGCGCTTGAAGCCGGTCTTCCGTGAGGGCGGCACGGTGACCGCCGGGAACGCCTCCGGCCTGAACGACGGCGCCGCGGCGGTTCTCCTGATGAGCGACGAGAAGGCGCGTGAACTCGGCCTGAAGCCGATGGCGCGCGTCGTCGCCTCGGCTGCGGCGGGGGTCGAGCCGCGCACGATGGGATTGGGTCCTATCCCGGCGACGCGCAAAGCCCTGGCACGCGCCGGCCTGACCATGGATGACATCGGCCTGATCGAACTGAACGAGGCCTTTGCCGTGCAAGCCCTGGCCGTGATGCGCGAACTGGGAATGCGCCATGAAATCACCAACGTCAACGGCGGCGCGATTGCTCTGGGCCATCCCCTCGGCTGCTCCGGAGCGCGCATCCTGACCACCCTTCTCCATGAGATGAAACGCCGCGCGCCGCAGGAAAAGCGCCCCTATTACGGCCTGGCGACGTTGTGCGTGGGCGTTGGCCAGGGTGAAGCGACCATCATCGAGTGGCTGGACTGACCACTGCTCACTACTCACTGCTTACTGCTTACTGCTCACTGCTCACTGCCCGTTGCTCACTGCCCACTGCCTACTGCTCACTGTTTACTCCCTCCCTGCTCACTATTCCCTCCCCCGGAGCCTTCTATGCGTTCTCTTCCCACCCTTTTCCTCCCTTTCATCCTGGCGTGTGCTTTGCTTTCTCCCGCCACGCCGACGGCGACGGTAGTCCCGCCGACCGCGACTCCCGCCCCGCCCACTCCTACGGTTACGCCTTCGCTTCCCCTCATCTCCGCCCCGTCCCTGACCGCCTTCCACATGCTGGATGAGCGTAACGGCTGGGGGCTGGATGATAACCATGTCCTGCGCACCGAAGACGGCGGCGAGACGTGGTACGACGTCACCATGCCCGAGGCGCCCGAACTGGGTTATGCTGCCGCTTCGTTCTTCCTGGATGCGAAGACCGCCTGGGTGCTCGCGGGCGGTGGAGGCGGGCCGACGGCGAACGGCACGCTCTATCGCACCCTCGACGGCGGCCTGACGTGGTCCTCGTTCACCGTCCCTTTTGGCTTTGGCGCTCTTTACTTTCTGGACGCGAACAACGGTTGGGCGATAGCCGACCTGGGGGTGGCTGCCGGCTCCCAGGCTGTGTCCATCTACCGGACGACGGACGGCGGCGCGACCTGGACCCAAACGTACACCAACGACCCGAACCTGGCCGGCGCCGGTGAGAGCCTTCCTTTGGGTGGTTTGAAGAGTCGCCTGGTGGCTCGCGATATGCAGACCGCCTGGGTCGGCGGTGTGATCTATGCCTCGGGCACGATCTATCTCTACCAGACGCACGATGGCGGCTATACCTGGTCACAATCGCCCCTTGCCCCTCCTGCCGAAATGGCCGAATCCCAGTTCCAGACCGATGGGCCGATCCTGGTCTCTGCCCAGGAGGCGTTTTTGCCGGTCATCGCCTTCGAGCAGATGTCGCAAATGCTGATCTATCGCTCCCACGACGGCGGTGAGACCTGGGAACTCACCCCCACGCGTATCCCGAACGGCGGCAGCGCGGATTTCTTCTCACCGGCGGAGGGTGTTCTCTGGAACGGCGAGCAGTTCTACCTCACGACCGATGGCGCGCAGACCTGGTCTGCCGTGACCCCCAACATCTTCTTCGGCGATACGTTTATCGGGATGGACTTCGTCAACTCGAAGACCGGCTGGGTCCTGAGCCGCGACACTTCCGAGCAGACGATTCTCTATAAGACCACCGACGGCGGCGCGACGTGGGAGCCTCTCGTCCCCTGAACGGGGTGCTTCTCCACCGATGGCCAGACCTTCTCTTCGTACCACGCGCGGACACGGACTGTTGGAACCGTTACTGGCGCATCTGCGCGCCCACAAGGCGAATCAACTCATCCCCGATTCACTGCGCCGCGGGCGCATTCTGGATATCGGCTGCGGTTCCTACCCCTACTTCCTCTCGCATACCTACTTCGCCGAGAAGTTCGCCATTGACCAACTGGAAAAACCCCAGGCCGTCTCCAATCTCAACTGGTACACCCTGGACCTGAACAAGGACCCTCACCTCCCCTTCGAAGACGGTTTCTTCGATGTAATCACCATGCTGGCCGTAGCCGAACACCTGGCGCCGGATAGCCTGGTCATGCTCTTGCAGGAGGTGCATCGCGCCTTGCGCCCTGGAGGGCGCCTGATTATCACCACCCCGGCGGCCTGGTCGGATGGTCTGTTGCGACTTATGGCGCGCCTCGGCCTGGTCAGTGCGGAGGAAATCAACGAGCACGTCTTCGTCTATACCCTGCCGCTTCTGGGATGGTACTTTGGCAAGGCGGGCTTCGAAATGACCAAAGTGCGTTTCGGCTACTTCGAGTTCTATCTGAACCTGTGGGCGGTTGCCGAGCGGTAGGAGCGTTGGTTGTAGGTCTTCAGAAGCGCATTAAGGCGCTCACCGACGTGCGCGCAGCATCTGCTTCAGGCTTTGCAACGCCTCGACTGGCGTCGGGTCTACGCCGTAGGAGATGGCGAGGTAGTAGGCGACGTAATCGCCAAAGTGTAAGGTCGTCCACATATGGGCCAGGGGAGTATCGCCGTGTGCGTCCACGAAATCGGTGCTCACGCCTTCCAGCATGAAGGCCTGTTGGGTGAGTTCGATGCGCAGGTGATTGCGGGGATGATCGGATGGGGCGCGCAGGAAGAGGGCGGCCGCCCGCGAGGAGAGCACTTCGGAAGGTTGTAACAGACCGGCCAGGGTGTTGTGGTCGGCTTCGGGGAGCGTTTCGAAGGTCGCGGCGGCCTTGGCCAGTTCGTTGATTTGTGTCTTCCAGCGGCGAGCGACGGGGGCGAGGTAGCCGGAGGCCATCACCACAACCCAGCGCCCGATCAGTTGACCGGCCAGCCGTTTGGCCGGATTGCGGATGACCGGTACATCGGCGCGCAGGGCTTCTTGTTGAGTGCGCATGGCGTCCACAGCGGCACGCAGGTCGTCTTCTGGGTCGGGGGTCAGGTTCAGGCGTGCCAGGGCTGCCAGGAGCAGGCCGAAGGAGAAGCCCACCGCAGCACGCGGTTGCCCTTTGTGCTCGAACGTCCACAAGGGCACGTTCTTCTCATTCGCCCGTCGCGCCAATTCGCCGCCGGTGCAGATGGCCAGGGCGCGGCAACCGCGTTCCAGGGCGGTCTCGAAGGCGTCGAGGGTTTCTTCGGTGTTGCCGGAGTGGGAGGAGGCAATGACCAGGGTCTTGGCGCCGTGTGCGAAGGCGGGGAGGCCGTAATCGCGATGGACGAGGACGGGCACACGGGCGGTGGGGGCGAGGTAAGCGGCCAGCAGGTCTCCACCGATGGCCGATCCGCCCATGCCCGCGATGACGACGTGTTCTATCCGGCCATCTCCGGCGACAAACTCTTCAAAGGATGTGCCCAACGACCAGGCAGTGGCCAGTTGTTCGGGCAGGCCGTCGATCTCGGTCAGCATGTTCTGGGTATCGAGTTCGCGGATGGAGGAAAGGTCGTCCAGGTTCATAGGGTTCATCGATTCCTCGGCTTTGGAAGGAGTGGGAGAATGTTGGGGGGTGGAGGGCGTTCGGGACGCGGTGTGAAGGCTCCGGTCTCGAAGCGAAGCGGGGAGGTTTTATAAGGAAGGGAAAGACTCCGGGCAGGGTTATTCTTTCAGGCCGATGACCTCGTATACGTCTATAGGGTCGTGTTTCCCTTTGACGCGCAGAGGGGCATAAGGCTGTGCTTCCACGACGTCTTTGACGCGCTCGTAGGCTTCTTTGCTGATCAGGATTTGGTCTCGGGCGGAGTTTTCCTGGATGCGTTTGGCCGTGTTGACGGCGTCGCCGATGGCGGTGAACTCGAGACGTTTTTCGGTGCCGATCCAGCCCAGGACGGCTTCTCCGTAGTGGATGCCTACGCCAAAGGAAAGCCGCGCCTGAGGCGGCAGTTCGGCGTGCAGGCGGCGGATGGCATCACGTAGGCGCAGGGCAGCGCGCACGGCTCGGAGGGTGTGATCGGGTTGGGGGACAGGGGCGTTGAACCAGGCCATGACGGCATCGCCGAGGAATTTATCTACCGTGCCTTCCTCGGCCAGGACGGCCTCCGCGCCCGCTGCCAGGTAGCGATTCAAGACGGCGACCAGTTCCTCAGGAGATTGCTGTTCGCTATAGGCTGTGAAGCCCCGGATGTCGGCGAAGAAGATGGTGATGTCTACGTGTTGTCCGCCGATTTGGAGGCTATCGGGGTCGATCAAGTCGAGCACCGCCGGAGAGACCATGCGTTCCAGGAGACGGCGTTGGGCTTCCAGGCGTTTGCGCTCGGTAAGGTCATCAAGGACGATGGCGACGCCCTGGGTGTTCTGGTCGGCGTCTTTGAGGGGGGAGAGGTTCAGTCGCCAATCCACGGTGCCGCGCTCGGGCAGGGAGTGAGTGATTTCCAGCCCGATGATCGGCTCGTTCGTCTGGCGGACGATGGCCAGGCGCGGGAGAATCTCTTCGGCCAGGGAGGGGAGGATTTCGTCCAGGCGGTGCCCGATGATTTCCGTCGCTGTGCGACCGATGATGGCTTCCGCGGCGCGGTTGCAGAGGGTGATCTGGTCCTGCACGTCTGCCGTGACGACGCCGCTGGCAATGGATGCGAAGACGTTATCCATCAGGTTCTTGAGTTCGGTGACCTCGGAGAGGGTGTGACGGAGGGAGGCAAAGAGACGGGCGTTTTCGATGGCGACGGCAGCCTGGTTGGCGAAGGCGGTGAGGAGATCGCGCTCGGCCTCGGAGAAGATGCCGCTGCGGACGCGGTTATCAGCGTAGATTACGCCGATCAGGTCGTTTTTGACGCGGAGGGGCACGCAGAGGATGGAGCGCAGGTTGTAGGCGATAATGCTCTCCTGGCTGCCAAAGCGCGGGTCTTCCTGGGCGTTGGTGGTCAGGACGGGCTTTCCTTCTTCAATGACGCGTCGGACGACGGTGCGGCTGATGGCGAACTCGGAGGGGTTGATGGATTCTTGCTCCCAGTTGCGGGCGATGCGGATGGTCATTTCCCCTTGTTCGTCGCGCAGCATGAGGAAGCCGCGCTCGGCACCGGTCAGGCGGACGATGGTATCCATGACGATGCGGAGTACCTCGTCCAGTTCGAGCGAAGAGTTGACGACGCGCGAGATATCGGCCAGGGCGATCATGTTCTGGCGTTCCTCTTCGAAAGAGGCCACCAGGCGGCTTAACCGATACAGACGGTTCTCAATTTCGCCGAGGCTCTGGATGACCTCGGGCATCGCCGCTTCCCCCTGACTTTGGATGCGGGAACGCAGTTTGCCGATGCGCTGACTGAGGGCCAGGGTCTGGTCTTGCAAAGAGACGGGTTTGGTTTGTTCTACCATGGGCCTGTTTGGATCCGGTGAGATTACTCCTTTAGTGTACCCCAAAATTTTGCCACGCGTGCGAGAATGATGCTTTTTCGCAGATGGTAGGCGGCGCGTTGGGCACGCCGTTCATCTCCGGGGCGAGGGCTGTAAAGGTCGCGTTGGTGCTCCTCCAGGAGGATGTGAATGGCTTCGTCGGCTTCGGGGAGCAGAGCAGCGAGCATGGCGGCGCGCCGTGCGGGAGTGGCATGTGGTGGAGGGGACTCACCCAGGAGACGCAATCCCCAGTTGATGGTCTGGAAGGCGCGGGTGATGGGGGTTTGTTCGGCGTGGCGAGACCAGCGTTGCAGCCAGATGGGAGGCTCGATCCCGTGACGTTCCAGGGTACTTTGCAGACGGACCGGCAGATGGTTTGCCCAGGCGTAGCGTCGGTTGGTGTACCAGGACGCGAGCAGCACGCCCGCGCTCAGGAGACCGATCAATCCCCAGAGGAGGATGGATGGTGGGGATGGTTGAGAAATTTCCGCAGGACGTTCTTCGGTGGGGGTCTCTATGAGGGATGGGACGTCTTGTCTCAGGGCGCGCTTTTCTTCCTCTTCGGGGGATATCCCGCCTCGTGGGCGGACCAGAGGACGTTGACCGGCAGTCGGTTCAAACTCGACCCATCCGATGCCCGGGAAGTAAACCTCCGGCCAGGCATGGCTATCGCGTTGACGGACGATGTACGTTGACTCCTGGATATCATACTCTCCCTCCGCAAAGCCGACCGCCAGCCGGGCAGGTACGCCGAGCGAACGCAACATGAGGACCTCTGCCGAAGCGTAGTAGTTGCAGAATCCTTGCTTCAAGTCAAAAAGCACCCACTCCAGCGGGTCCACATCGGGGGGTGGCGTGGGGATGTGCTCGCTGTATCGAATGTCGCTGCGCAGGTAGTCGGTGATGGCGGCGGCCTGATCGTAGGGGGTGGGCAGGTCACCGGCGATGGCTTGTGCCAGTTCCCGGATGCGAGGCGAAAAATTTTCAGGCAGTTGCAGATAGCGTTCTCTCACCCAGTCCGGGTAGTCTGTGCCCGCAGCACGCAGTTCGACGATGGTGGGCGATGCGAGAGCGACCTGTGAGCGGTATGTCTCTCCGGGGCCGATGGGCTTTCTGGCGTGGAGTGTTACCACGTCCGTCGTGCCATCGGGGAGTGGAAAGGCGCGCAGGGAGGCCGGTCGGCTGAACCATAGGGGCTGTGAGGCGGTGTAGAGGGCGATTTGCTCTTGCGCATAGGTGAACGCCAGGTCGGCAACTGCTTGCGAAGGGAGGACGGGTACCGCCAGTCGTTCTTGTTCTGGCTGGAAACCGATTTCCATGCCTGCTGTGGTGCTCCAGCGCCCGTTCTCATAGTGGTCGTAGACGCGGGTGCGCCAGTAGTAGCGTGGGGGGGATATCTGGGTGGGGTTGACATGGACGGTGAAGATGACGGCGTCGCCCAGCGGGATGGCGGTGCCGAGGGGCAATTGGTCGCCGTAAAATTCTTTTCCGATCACCTGACGAGGGTTGCGCGCCGCAGCAAACAAGTCGGAAAGGCGGTCGTTTGCTTTGCGCCAGGCTCGCGTCAGGTCGCTCCAGGCCTCGGCGGCGGGGGGGAGTTTGGAGATGGCCGGTGGGAGGAGCCATGCGGCGAAGACCAGGATGGCGGCGACCGTCAATGCGCCGCCGGTGATGTCTGCTCCGGCCTCGGGCGGTAGCAGGATGCCCGAGGCCCGCCATGCCTCTTGTCTTCTCAGATGGTGCAGTCGCCCGGCCAGAGTCAGGGCCAGGATGAGGTAAACGGCCAGGAACCAGATGCGGGAGAGAGGGGTGGGGTCGTTGAACTGGACGATGAACACGGCCAGACCGGCGGGCAGGGTGGC
>RFJH01000257.1 GCA_003694975.1 Anaerolineae bacterium
CCAAGCGGTTGCGGAAAAACAACCACCTTGCGCATGATCGCCGGTTTCGAAATCCCTACGCAAGGGGAAGTCCTTATCGAAGGCGAAGTCCAGGGACATCTGCCGCCCTACCAGAGGCCGGTCAACACGGTGTTCCAGCACTACGCCTTATTCCCCCACATGACGGTCTACCAAAATGTGGCCTTTGGCCTGGAGATGCGCAAGGTACCCAGGGACGAGATCAAACGGCGCGTCGGCGAGGCGCTGGAACTCGTCCGCCTGAGCGGGATGGAGAAACGCCGTCCGGGGCAACTCTCGGGCGGACAACAACAGCGTGTCGCTCTGGCGCGCGCCCTGGTCAACCGCCCGAAAGTCCTTTTGCTCGATGAACCTCTGGGCGCCCTCGACTTGAAACTACGCAAAGCCATGCAACTCGAGTTGAAATCCCTCCAATCTGAAGTTGGTATCACATTCGTTTATGTCACCCACGATCAGGGAGAAGCCCTCACCATGTCCGACCGCATCGCGGTGATGAATCAGGGACGCGTCTTACAGGTCGGCGCGCCGGAGGAAATTTACGAGCATCCCAACAATCGCTTCGTGGCCGATTTCATCGGCGAGACGAACTTCATCGAGGGCGTAATCGCCGAAGCCGGGGAACAGGCTCGCATTCGCGTCGCGGATACCATCCTTCTGGGCACCTGGTCGGACACTCCCCTGCCGGTCGGCACAAAGGCCACCCTCTCCATCCGCCCGGAGAAAATCGTGCTCACCCGCGCCGGAGAGAGCCTCCCACCCGATAGCCCAAAGGTCGCCAACGTTCCCGGCAAAGTGGTTGACCTCGTCTACCTGGGCACCGACACGCGCTACGTCGTACGCATCCCCGGAGAAACCAATGTCGTCATTCGTACCCAAAACGTGACCTCCTCCGAGCACTTCTTCCATGTTGGCGATGAGGTTACCTTGCACTGGAATCCCGACCATGCGCGCGTCTTAAAGGAGTGAGCCATGCATCGTCTCTTCGCCCGCCATCCCTCCCTGCGCCCCTGGCTGCTCCTCCTCCCCGCAGCGCTATGGCTCTTCGTTTTTTTCATCGCCCCTCTCTTTATCGTCCTCGCCTACAGTTTCCTTGAGCGCGGTACGTACGGTGGTGTGATCTGGCAATTCACCTTGGAGAACCTCCGCCGCACCTTCGACCCACTTTACTTCTCTACCTTCCTGCGCTCCCTCTACATCGCCATTGTGACCACGTTCTTCTGCCTCGTGCTCGGCTATCCCCTGGCCTATTACATCGCCACCCGACCGCCGCGCCAACGTGGGACGCTGGTGCTGGCGCTGATGATCCCCTTTTGGACGAACTTCCTTATCCGTACCTACGCCTGGCTGACTCTTCTCCGCACCCACACCGGCCTGATCAACGTCACGCTGATCAATCTGGGCATCATCCAAAAACCCCTCCCCCTCTTCGGAAACGACTTCGCCATCATCCTCGGCCTGGTTTACGGCTGGCTGCCGGATATGGTGCTCCCCATCTACGCCGCCCTGGACCGGCTGGATATCAGCCTGGTGGAAGCCGCGCAGGACCTCTACGCCTCCGGCAGCAAGGTCTTCTGGCGCGTCATCTGGCCGCTCTCCCTGCCCGGTGTCGTGGCCGGCTCCATGCTGGTCTTCATTCCCTCACTCGGCGCGTTCGTCACCCCGGCCATCCTGGGAGGCGGCAAATCGCTCATGATCGGGAACATCATCAGCAATCAATTCCTCGCCGCCCACGACTGGCCTTTCGGTTCGGCCCTCTCTACCGTGATGATGGCCGTCATGCTTCTGGCAACCCTGCTCTATTTCCGCGCCGTCAGCAGCGAGGAAAGAAAGGCGCTGGTATGAGCACCATTTCTCTCTCCAACAAACAACTCTCACGCCGTAGCCAGATCGCCTACCTGAAGAAGCGCATAAACGACCTGGCACTGAACCTCTACGGACTCGGCGGCTATCTCTTCCTCTACCTCCCCATCGTCATTCTGCTCATCTTCTCGTTCAACGACTCGCGCTCCGTCGCTCAATGGCACGGCTTTACGCTGGACTGGTATGTGGAGATGATCCACGATGAGCAGATTATCCTCTCGCTGTGGAACAGCGTCTTCGTCGCCGTAGTCTCCACGCTGATCTCCACAGTCATCGGCACACTGGCCGCTATGGCGATGGAACGCTACCGCTTCGTGGGTCACCTTTTCATGGACGCCGTGCTCTATCTGCCCATCATCATCCCCGATATCGCCATGGCCATCATGCTCTTGATCTTCTTCAATATCAGCGGTATCGGTTTCGAACCCTGGAAAGTGACGTTCTTCGGCGTCCGACTCGCCGTACCTTACTCGGTCATCATCGGCCACGTCGCCTTCAATATTTCCTTCGTCGCGGTGGTCGTGCGCGCCCGCCTCGCCCAAATGGACCGGACTCTGGAAGAAGCCGCCCAGGATCTCTACGCCGGCCCCTGGCAGACCTTCTGGCGCGTCACCTTCCCCATGATGCTCCCCGGCATCATCGGCGGTGCACTGCTGGCCTTCACCCTCTCTCTGGACGATTTCGTCATCACCTTCTTCACCAGCGGTGCCGGTTTCAACACCTTACCGGTGCGCGTCTTCGGCATGATCAAGAAGGGTGTCACTCCCAAGATCAACGCCGTCTCTGTGTTAATGCTGGTATTTTCTCTTGCCCTGATCGGCATCTCACTCTTGTTCAGGAAAGGAGGTGATAAAGGCTCACCAATTGAAATTGGTCTGTAAAACACTCACCCCCTGACACCCGAGCGGAGAGAGTATCCTGTGAAACAGAAAGGAGAGAAGACCATGAAACGAACAGCCCTCTCGCTGATAACCGCCGTCATCGTGCTTGGACTGCTCCTGACGGCCTGCGGAGGCAAGCCAACTCCACCGCCGCCGCAGAAAACTGAGGCGCCTTCGGCGAAAGAGACAGAAGCCCCCGCCCCTGCTGCCACCGAAGCACCCGCCGGCGTCGAACCGGCGAAGGAAATCGTCCTCTACAACTGGTCTGAATACATCGACCCCGAAATTTACACCCTTTTTGAAGAAGAATTCGGTATCAAGGTTGTAGAAGACAACTTCTCCAGCAACGAGGAAATGCTGGCGAAATTGCAAGGCGGTGCGACCGGCTATGCCCTCATCGTTCCCTCGGATTACACCGTGGGTATCATGATCGAGGAGGGCATGTTGGCCGAACTGGACCACGCCAACATCCCCAACCTGGCCAACCTGCGCGACGACTTCAAGAACGTCCCTTACGATCCGGGCAACAAGTATTGTGTCCCCTATCAATGGGGCACCACCGGCATCGGCTACCTCTCCAGCGAAGTGGACGAACCCACCTCCTGGGCTGTCATCTTTGAGCCTGATCCCAACTCTCCCACCTACGGGCGCACCACCATGCTAGATGACGTGCGTGAGGCCTTCGCCGCCGCCCTGGTCTATCTGGGCTACGACATCAACACGACCGATGAGGCCCAACTGGAGGAGGCCAAGCAACTCCTCATTCAGGCCAAAGCAGGCCTCTCCGGCTACGACAGCGACACCTACGAAGACCTGGTCGCTGCAGGCGAGAACCTGATGGCTCACGGCTGGAACGGCGATTTCCTGGTCGCTCAGGAAGATAACGAAGACGTCGCCTATACCGTGCCGCAGGAAGGTGGCGTGATCTGGGTAGATAACATCTGCATCCCGGTCACCACACCACCCGACCAAAAACTGGCTGCCGAGATGTTTATTGACTTCCTGCTGCGGCCGGACATTGGCGCTATGCTCTCCGAATACACCTACTATGCCAGCCCGAACGCCGCCGCCGAAGAACTCCTGCCCGAAGACTTCCTCTCCGACCCGGCGGTCTACCCGCCCGAAGAGGTGATGAGCCGCCTCCAGTACATCGAACCGGTCGGCGAAGCAGAAGCCCTCTACCAGCGCCTGTGGGATGAGGTGAAATCCGCACCGGTACCGTAAACCCAACCGCACGCGGCGCGCCCCGACTCCTCGCTGGGGCGCGCCGCGCCACACGGGAGAGAGCCGTCATGGAGATGTTCATCAACGGACACTTCACTGCCGGCGCAAGCCAGGAACGCATCACCGTCATCAATCCGGCCACCGAAGAGGTGCTGGGCGACGTTCCTCGCGGCACCGCCCAGGACGCTCAGGACGCGGTAGAGGCGGCCAAAGCCGCTTTCCCAAACTGGAAACACACCCCGGCGCCGGAACGTGCCATTGCCCTGCACCGCATCGCCAGTGAGATCCGCACTCACCATGAGGAACTCGTCCGCCTGCTCACGGAGGAAGAAGGCAAACCTCTGCCCGAAAACGAGGAAGAACTGTGGTGGGTGGAAGAGACCTTCGACTACTACGCCGAACTGGCCCGCCACGACCGAGGACGCGTCATCCCCTCCGGCGACGCCGGGCAATTCAACTTCGTGCTCAAAGAGCCATACGGCGTGGTAGCCTGCATCGTTCCCTGGAATTATCCATTGCTTCTGATGGCCTGGAAAGTGGCCCCGGCGCTGGCCGCCGGGAACACGGTGGTCATCAAACCCTCCGAGTTGACTCCGCTCTCTACCCTGCGCCTGGTGGAAGTCGCCTGCCGGCACCTGCCACCCGGCGTGGTCAACGTGGTGACCGGCTACGGTCCCGAAGCCGGCGAACCGCTGGTCACTCACCCAGACGTGCCGCTGGTGGCCTTCACCGGCTCACTTGCTGTTGGACAGCACATCGCCGCCCTGGCCGCGCCAATGATGAAACGCCTGCACCTGGAACTGGGCGGCAAGGACCCCATGGTCATCGCGCCAGATATTGAGACCGAGGTCGGTGTGCGCGCCCTGGCTTATGCGGCGCTGATCAACGCCGGCCAGGTGTGCACCAGCACCGAACGGGTGTACGTGCATGAGAGCATCTTGGGGCGCTTCAGCGAAGAACTGGCCGATTTTGTGGCTTCTCTGCGGCTGGGCAATGGACTGGACGAAGGCACGGACATCGGGCCCATGATCCGGGATCGCTTCCGCCAGAAAGTGGAGTCCCACGTCCAGGAGGCGGTCGCCGCCGGGGCCAGAGTCCTGGTCGGTGGGCAACGTCCCGCCGAGTTCCGACGCGGCTTCTTCTACCAGCCAACGGTGATAGTCAACGTAGACCACTCCATGCGCATCATGCGCGAGGAGACTTTCGGGCCGGTCATCCCCCTCATGCCCTACCGCGACTTTGACGAGGCCATTCACCTGGCCAACGACACACCCTACGGCCTGGGCGCCTCCTTGATGACGCACGACCCCAAACTGGTGAAGCGGTTCTTTGAAGAAGTGAAAGCCGGGACGATCTGGATCAACGACCCGCTGACGGACAATTTCGCCGGGCCGTTTGGAGGCATGAAAATGAGCGGCATCGGGCGCGAGTTGGGGCAGGAAGGCTTCGACGCTTTCCGCGAGACCAAACACGTGCATTGGGACATCGAAGGCGGTGTGAAAGATTACTGGTACCCCTATTAACATCACAAACAAACAGCCCATGGCGCAAGCGAAGGAGGAGCCACCACATGACACCCATCCCCCACCTCTCCCCTGTCTGGACTCACCTGACCGAAATCCAACCCGTGCGCGGTGAAGGCGCCCACCTGTTCGACGCCGACGGGAACCGTTACCTGGACTTCACCTGCGGCATCGGCGTGACGAACACCGGCCACTGTCACCCGCGCGTCGTCAAGGCCGTGCAGGAGCAGGCCGCGAATCTCCTCTTTGGCCAGATAAACATCGTCATCCCGCCGGCCACCGTGGCGTTGGCCGATGCGCTCAACAAGGTCACCCCGCCGGAGATTGACACTTTCTTCTTCTCCAACAGCGGCGCAGAGGCCGTGGAAGCGAGCGTGAAACTCGCCCGCCATGCCACCGGTAAACGCAACATCATCGTCTTCCAGGGCAGTTTCCACGGGCGCACCGCGCAGACCATGGCGATGACCACCTCGAAGACGGTCTATCGCCACAACTACCAGCCCCTGCCCGCCGGTGTCTTCGTCGCGCCCTATCCCTACGCCCACTACTACGGCTGGGACGAGGCCAGGACCACCGACTTCTGCTTGCGAGAACTCGACCGTCTCCTGCATAGCCAGACGCCTCCCGAAGAGACCGCCGCGCTCATCATCGAACCCGTCCTCGGCGAGGGCGGCTACGTCCCCGCGCCCCTGGACTTCCTGCGCCGCCTGCGGGAATTCGCCCGCGAGCACGATATCCTGTTCATCGCCGATGAGGTGCAATCCGGCTTCGGGCGTACAGGGAAGTTCTGGGCGTTCGAGCACGCCGGTATCGTGCCCGATATCATCGTCATGGCGAAGGGACTGGGCAGCGGCCTGCCCATCTCCGGCATCGGCGCGCCGCGCGCCCTGATGGAGCGCTGGAAACCCGGTTCCCACGGCGGCACCTACGGCGGCGGAAGCGCGGTGGCCGCCGCGGCCGCACTGGCGACCGTGCAGGTCATGCAAGAGGAGCGCCTGGTGGAAAACGCCGCCCGCATGGGCGAATACCTGCTGCAAGGCCTGCGTCGTCTTCAGAAAGAGCACCCCGTCATTCAGGATGTACGC
>RFJH01000258.1 GCA_003694975.1 Anaerolineae bacterium
AAGTACGACAACACCCTCTGTGAAATCCGTGTCAATCTGTGGCAAGTACGACAACACCTTCCGTGAAATCCGTGTCAATCTGTGGCAAGTACGGCATCATCCCCCGTAGAAATCCGTGTCAATCGGTGGCAATATGCACATCACCATCCTCACAGCCGGTTCGCGCGGCGATGTGCAGCCCTACGTTGCCCTGGGAAAAGGGCTACAGGCTGCGGGGCACCGCGTCCGCATCGCCGCCCACCACCCCTTTCGTGACTTCGTGGAGCGGCGCGGCCTGGAATTCGCCCCGGTAGAGGGCGACCCGCGCCGTATCCTGGTGCAGGAAGCGGGCCAGAAACTGCTCACCGCCCGCACCAACCCCATCACCTTGCTCAAGCGTACCTTCGAGGCCGCCCAACCGATCCTCTTCCAGGCCTTCGACGATTACCGGCGCGCCTGTGAGGGCACCGACCTGATCCTCTTTCACCTCCTGACCGCGCTGCCCGCCGCCTCTATCGCCGAGAAACTGGGCATCCCGTCCTTACCGGCCTACCTGCAACACGTCCACGCGACGCGCGCCTACCCCACGCCTGCCGCCGCACCCCTGCCGCGCGCGTTCTCCTTCGTGGCTCCTCTTTACAATCGCCTGACCTACCCCCTCGCGGACACCGTGTTCTGGCGCGGCATCCGCCCCCTGATCAACCGCTGGCGCGCCCAGACCCTCGACCTGCCTCCGTACCCGTTGCAAAGCCCCTTCCGGGAGTGGGTGACCGCGCGTCGTCCCTTCCTCTATGGCTTCAGCCCCACCGTCCTCCCGCGCCCTGCGGAGTGGGGCGAGGAAGTCCACGTGACCGGTTACTGGTTCCTGGACGAGGCCGCCGAATGGCAACCGCCTCCTGACCTGCGCGAGTTCCTGGCCTCGGGGCCTCCGCCGGTCTACATCGGCTTTGGCAGCATGGTGACCCACGACGCCGCGGAGATGACCGAGATCGTCTTGCGCGCGCTGGCGCTCTCCGGTCAACGCGGCCTGCTGCTGACCGGCTGGGGCGGCCTTCAGGAGCGCGATCTGCCGGAGGGGGTCTTCCGCATCGCTTCGGCCCCGCACGACTGGCTCTTCCCACGCATGGCCGCCGTCGTCCACCACGGCGGCGCCGGGACGACCGCGGCCGGGCTGCGCGCCGGAGTCCCGACGGTGGTCGTGCCCTTCTTCGGCGATCAGTTCTTCTGGGGACGCCGCGTGGCCGACCTGGGCGTCGGCCCGGCGCCCATCCCGCGCAACCGCCTGACGGCGGAACGTCTCGCTGCGGCCATCGAACGCGCCGTCCATGACGAGGCGCTACGGGCGCGTGCCTCGTCCCTGGGCGAACGCATCCGTGCCGAGGATGGGGTCGCTCGCGCCGTGGAAACGATCACCGAATTGTTCGATTGAAATTGCGCGGACGTTCATCGTGTACACCTGCGTCCATCTGTGGTTAAATACCCCCAATGGATTCCAAGACCCTGCGCGTCCTCGAATACGACAAAATCCTCGAACGCCTGGCCGCTCACTGCGACTTCCCACCCTCGGCGGAGCGGGCGCGTGCCCTCAGGCCGACCCCCAGCCTGCGCAAAGCCCGTGTCCGCCTGGCCGAGACGGGCGAGGCGCGTCGCCTCCTGGCCTCTCATCCCCTGAACATCGGCGGCGCACGCGACATCCGCTCCCAGGTGGACCTGGCCGCGCGCGGCGGCGTCCTGGAAGCGGGAGACTTGCTGGAAATCAAGGATACCCTCGCCGCCTGCCGTGACCTGAAAAAGGCCATCCTCCGTCTGGAAGACGAATACCCCCTCCTGGCACAGGTCGCCTCGCGCCTGCCGGATACCTACGGCATCGTGACCGCCGTCTCGCACGCTCTCTCCGAGCGCGGCGAGGTGCTGGACACCGCCTCTCCCGACCTGGCCTCCATCCGCGCCGAGCTGCGCGTCGCCCACGACCGCCTCACCGCCCGCCTGCAAAAAATCATCACCAACCCCAAGATCGCCCCTATGCTCCAGGAGGCCATCATCACTCAACGCGACGGGCGCTACGTCATCCCCCTGCGCGCCGAGTTCAAGGGACAGATCAAGGCCATCGTCCACGACCAGTCGGCTTCGGGAGCGACCCTCTTCGTCGAACCGCTGAGCCTCGTCGAACTGAACAACCGCTACCGCGAACTGCAACTCGCCGAACGGGACGAGGTGCGCCGCGTCCTGGCCGATCTTTCCGCCCACGTCGCCGCGCACGCCGAGGCCATCCTCGCTGGTCTCCGCGCCCTGGCCGAACTCGACCTTCTCTTCGCCAAAGCCCGTTACGCCGAGGAACTGGACGCCTCCGAGCCGACCCTGCTGGATAGCGCCAACCGACCGCCCCTGCGTCTCCTCGCCGCCCGTCACCCGCTCCTCGATCCGGAGACCGTCGTGCCGATTGACGTGGTGCTGGAGGAGGGCGTCCGCGCCCTGGTCATCACCGGCCCGAACACCGGCGGCAAGACCGTCACGCTGAAGACGGTCGGGCTGCTGGCGCTGATGGCGCAGGCCGGTCTGCACATCCCGGCGCAGGAAGGCTCCGAACTGCCTTGCTTCCGCGCCGTCTACGCCGATATCGGCGATGAACAGTCCATCGAACAATCCCTCTCCACCTTCTCGGCGCACATCAAGACCATCATCCGCATCCTGAAAAAGGCCGACGCCCGCTCCCTGGTCGTGCTGGACGAACTCGGCGCCGGCACCGACCCGCAGGAAGGTTCTGCCCTGGCGCGTGCCATTCTTTCGTACCTGCTCGAACGCGGCGCGATGACGCTGGTAGCGACCCACTATCCCGAACTCAAACTCTACGCCCACGCCACCGAGGGGGTGATGAACGCCTCGGTGGAATTCGACCTCCACACCCTGCGCCCAACCTACCACCTGACCATCGGTCTCCCCGGGCGCTCCAACGCCCTCGCTATTGCGAAACGCCTCGGACTCCCCGAGGCCGTGCTCGCCGCTGCCCGAAGCGAAATCCACCCCGACGCCCTGCGCGCCGAAGACCTGCTGGATGAGATACAACGGCAGAGGCGACTGGCGCACAAGGAACGGCGGAAAGCGGAAAAGGCGCGCCGCGAGGCTCACCGTCTGCGGCGCGAACTGACCGAGCGCCTGGAGAAGATCGAGGACGAGCGCCTGGCGATTCTGGAAGAAGCGCGAGAGGAGGCCCGCGCCGAGGTCGAGGCGTTGCGGGAGGAAGTCCGGGAACTGCGGCGGATGCTGCGGAAGGCGCGTCAACCGCTGGAGATTGCGAAGGAGGTCGAGGCGCGCGTCGAGGCGCTGGAGAAGAACGTCCCCCGGCGCGCGCCGCGTCGGCGAGTGGACGAGGAACCTCTGCCGGCCATAGGCGACAGGGTCCACATCCGAAGCCTGAAGGTAGACGGCGTGGTGACCGCCCTGGACGGCGAGGAGGCCGAGGTGCAGGCGGGGATGTTGCGCGTGCGGGTGCCCCTGGATGACCTGCGTCGCAAGAGCGCCCCGGAAGCCGATGCCGCGCCGCGCCGCGCGGAGGCATCCCCCGCCGTTCAAAGCGTCTCCACGCCGCTCCCCTCCGTTGACCTGGACCTGCGCGGTCGGCGCGTGGACGAGGCGTTGGAGGCGCTGGAGCGTCATCTGGAGCAGGCCTATCTCGCCGGATTGCCCTTCGTGCGCGTCATCCACGGCAAGGGGACGGGGGCGCTACGCCAGGCGGTGCGCGAGGCGTTGCGCGGGAACCCCTATGCGGCCTCCTTCGAGGAAGGCAAGGAGGGCGAGGGCGGCGCGGGAGTGACGGTGGTAAAAGTGAAGGAGGGATGAGCAATCAGCCCTCGAAGCGCCGTTGCCGGTAGCGCAGGTAAGCGCGGCGCAGGAAACCGAGGCCGCTCAGGTTGAGGAGGGCTGAGACGAGGAGGTTCAGGCGGGCGAAAGCGGTGGGGGGATGAAGGGTCAGAGCACGGAACCAGGCACGCAGGGCAGCGGCGGACCGTCCGCCATCGAGGAGGTAGCGCGCGTCCACGCGGTGAGCGGCGGCGCGGGCGCGGCGGTCGTTTCGGGCGAGGAGGGGGCCTAGGTCGGGGTGCGAACGCGCCCAGTCCAGGATGCGAAACGCCTCGCGTCCGAATTCGGCGGCGTGGGCGCGGTTTTTCGCCTCGGCGTGATAACGCGCTGCCGCCCAGAGGTCGTCCACGTGAATCAGATCACCGTGGAGCGCCAGCCGCAGCCAGAGGTGATGGTCGAGGAGGTAATGGTAGGAGGGGTCGAGGCCACCGGCTTTTTCGAGGGCGGCGCGGCGCATAAAGACGGCGGGTTGACCGATGATGTGGAAGGCGAGGAGGTCTTCGAGACGCAGTTGGGGATAGCGCAGGAAGTTGATCGTGCGACCGGCCTCGTCCACGGCCAGCATATCGCCATAGACGAAGGCCGCTTCGGGATGGGCGAGGAGGGCCTCCACGGCGGAACGCACCGCGCCGGGGAGGTAGAGGTCATCGGAGTTGAGCCAGGCGACGAACTCGCCACGTGCGCGCGCCAGCCCTTTGTTGATGGCCTCCGCCTGCCCCGCATCCGGCTCGGAGACCCACCAGGCCAGGCGGTCGGCGTAGCGACGGATGATTTCCAGGCTGCCGTCGGTCGAGCCGCCGTCCACGATGAGATATTCGAGGCGTGGGTAATCCTGCTCCAGGACGGAGCGGATGGTCTCTTCGAGAAAGCGCGCCTGATTGTAGGAGGGGGTGATGATGGAGACGAGGGGAGCCGGCATTACTTCTCCAGGGAGGAGAGATACACTTCGATTGGCCCCTCACGATCTATCAACGTTGCAGAGTTCAGAATCAAGGAGCGATAGGAGGAGGGAATATATCGAGAAACGACTTTGTCGAGCGTTTCGCCATCTTTGGGGAAGACGATTATGAATGCCTTCTGAGCGTGCGTCACGTCACGCACCTGGACAGTGGGGGCTTCCTCCATGTCCAAGTAATAGAGAAGTTGAGGAGTATACTTGGGTGATAGTACCAGCGTATCACCATTTTCTATAAGGGGGCCAATCTGAGTAGCGATTGCTTCCAAATTTGTACGATGTTGCCAGTGAGCAGGAAGTGATGGCAATGTGTGTAAGAGCCCTACGATCGCCGCCCCAAAAGCAAGGGAATTGAGGACAAGTCCTGGCGAGTACCTGGTCTGAGTAAGGCTTGAAATCTTTCTCACAGGCTCTACAAAACCAGCGGAGGCCCACAGGAGCCCTGGAGCAACTAAAAACGACCACACTCTAGGCCATGCATTTGGGCGTCTCAGAAGCACTATAAGTAAGATACCTACCAGAAACGCCCATTGTAGAGCGATTTTGCGGCGAGAGAAACTTTTGTGAAAGAGCCAACTGACGACTATGCTGGCCAGTCCCAGATAAGACAACCATGCGGGAAACCCTGAGGTCCATTCATACCAAGTGTTGAGAGCCTTCCCAAGCATACGCTCTGGGAATATATCCCACGGCAAAGGGGCAACGAAACGGTTGTACAACAATGCCTCTGGGGTTCTGATCAGAATAGGAGCGTACAATAGTATAGTTCCGCCAGCGGCGAAGAGACCACTAATTACGCAATAGACAATGAATTCCCCGCGCGAGCGATATTCGCTACCTGTATCCCTCCAGACCCATGATAGAAGCAGCCAAATGTAAAGTGCGCTGAAAGGAAAGAGCATTGTGGGCACGGCAAAAAAGCCAAGCGCAGACAGAAGCGAGATAAAAGTCCAGGCCAGACGGTTCTTGTGGTCAATAACGTAGTCTCCCAAGATAAAAAGAAGTATGGTGAATGTGGCTACAAAGATATAGCCGCGGGCAACTACTGAAAAATGAATTAAGGTTGGAAACACTGCCACCAGTAAGGATGCCAAAAAGGCTGTTTGGGTACTGTAGAGTCGTTTGGCCAGTAAGTACACCGCCGAGATCAGAAGGAGCCCAACCAACAAAGTCGGCGTTCTAAGTGCACCCCGCTGAGCGCCGAACACTCTTGTCCAGATATTCAGGATAACGCTGAGAAGGATATGATTGTTGGGGAGGTGATAATCGGATACAGTTTGCCATAGGCTATAGCGGACAAAAGAGATATAGGTATAAGCCTCGTCATAGGTTATGGGGTTAAGAATGTCGAACAACCTGTAGCCGAGGCCTACAAGTGTAACAACAGTAATCCAAAGCAAATCATCGCGATGGAAATCGCGGGAAAATTCATCCCACAAAGAATGTAAATCACTAAGGAGGGTAGAATAGTATCTTTGAAGCATTTCGACACTATCCTCTCTAGTGATAGAACAAGTCACCGAAATCTACTTTGGGGAAGACGGTCAGTTTGCCGCCGATGGTGGCATCCAGGATCTGGCGACCGGCGCGCTCGTA
>RFJH01000259.1 GCA_003694975.1 Anaerolineae bacterium
CCTCCTTCCGCCACAAGCAACGCTTCGTCGCCGAGAACGGGAAACCCGGTGGCGGGAACAACAAATTCGGGCGCGCCGGCGCCGACCGCGTCATCCACGTCCCGCCGGGCACCGTGGTCTACGACGCAGAGACAGGCGAACTCCTGGGCGACCTGACCCGGCCCGGTCAGCGCCTCGTCGTCTGCAAAGGAGGACGCGGCGGGCGCGGCAACGCGCGGTTCGCCACCGCCCGCAATCAGGCCCCGCGCGTTGCCGAGAAAGGGGAACCCGGCCAGGAACGTCATCTCCGGCTGGAACTCAAACTGATCGCCGATATCGGAATCATCGGCGTCCCGAACGCGGGTAAATCCACCCTCCTGGCCGCGCTGACCAATGCCCGTCCCAAAATCGCTCCTTACCCCTTCACCACCCTCGTCCCCAACCTCGGCGTGGCCCACGTGGACGAGTACACCACCGTCGTCCTGGCCGACATCCCCGGCCTGATCGAAGGCGCGCACACCGGCCTCGGCCTGGGTCACGACTTCCTGCGCCACGTCCAGCGGACGCGCGTCCTGATCCACCTCCTGGACGGCCTCGCCGAAGACCCCATCGCCGACTTCAGCCAGATCAACAGCGAACTGGCGCTCTTCGACCCAAACCTGGCGCGCAAGCCCCAGGTCATCGCCCTGAACAAGATAGACCAGCCCGACGTCCGCGCCCGCTGGCCGGAGATCGAGGCCGGGATGCGTCAACGCGGCCATGAAGTGATGGCCATCTCCGCCCTGGCACGTCAGGGGACGCGCGAGATATTGCTCAAGGCCGTCGGAAAACTGACCGAGGCCCCCCCTGCCGAGACCCCCGCGCCACAGGTGCCCGTCTATCGCCCCCAAGAAGACCGCCGCGCATTCACCATCACCCGCCTGGGTGAAGGCGAATGGCGCATCTCCGGAGCGGCCATCGAACGTGCCGCGGCCATGACCTACTGGGAATACGACGCCGCCGTGCGCCGCTTCCAGCGCATCATGGAGGCCCTGGGCGTCAACGATGCCCTGCGCGAGGCCGGGGTCCGCGATGGGGATACCGTCCACATCGGCGAATATGAGTTGGAATGGCAAGAGTGACCGCAACAAACAAACGCCCTGAAGACCAATGAGGCCTTCAGGGCAAACTGTACTTCTACAGACAGGTCACGGCACATCAACCGCGATCAGCGGGGAATCTCCAAACCCAAAGAGAAGGGTGGTGGGTCGCTGATCTCCGACAATATAAATCGCCCGCACAAACGCTACTTCTTTAAAGACCACCCTCTCATACTTATCTTTGATTTCATGGAAGGTTAACGACTTGGGGCTGATCTCCACGCCACTCGCAACCGCCTTGGCCTCACCCCAAGACGGGTACCAGGCATCACCGTTTTGCTCAATCACGTAAATGTCCTGCCACGGTACAGCGACCGTAGAACCCGGCTTCAAATTCACGGCTTTTATCCCCAACTCCACAAACATGTACCCCTTCTTTGGCACCCACACATAGTCCTGGTCCAGGTATACGGTGTCCAGCCTTCTCATATACAGGACATTCACCTCATAGTTCTCTGTGGAAACCGGTGTTCCCATAGGTGCCGGTGTAGGCGTTGGGGGAATCTCGGTAGGGGTAGGCATCGGTGTTCTTGTCGGGCGAGGCGTATTGGTTGGGCGAGGGGTGAACGTCGGCGTGGGAAGAGGAGTGTTAGTTGGCACAGGAGTAGGTGTCGGCGCCAAGAAGCCACCCGCACAGGCCACCATCAGCAAGGGAATGACAACCAAAACGATCGCTTTCCCAGAAGAAAATCGCATGCTCATTCTTTCACCTCCTCGGGCAACGATTAACTTTTTGTTAGGGCACAACATCAGCATGCCACTTTGGACACCCCACAACAGCGGGCAAGATTGCTCTATCTTATCACAAAAGTCGCGCCAATCTCCTATCATTTTTGTCAGGAGAGAGAGTTCGAGTTAGAATAGCAAGAGCGACTTGTCTGGAGAAAATGCGATGACCCACTTCCTGATCACCGGCGGCACCGGACTGATCGGTCGCGCCCTGGTCGGCGAACTGACCCGCGCCGGGCACCGCGTCACCGTGCTGACGCGCGACCCGCAGAACGCGCGCCACCGCCTGCCCGAAGGAGCGACCGCGCACCCCTGGGACGCCCATACGCTGCAAGGGTGGGCGCATCTCGTAGAAGAAGCCGGTGCCATCGTCAACCTGGCCGGGGAGAGCATCGCCGGAGAGACCCTCCCCGCCATCCTGACGCGTCGCTGGAGCGCGGCGTACAAAGCGCGCATCCGCGAGAGCCGCGTCCGGATAGGGCATCTGCTCACCGAGGCCATCCGACAGGCCTCACGACGCCCCGCCGTCCTGGTTCAGGCCTCGGCAGTGGGGTACTACGGCAACACGGGCGCCCGCGAGGTGGACGAGAGCGCTCCGCCCGGCGAGGACTTCCTGGCCGAGGTTTGCCGCGCCTGGGAAGCCTCCACGGCGGAAGTCGAGAGCCTGGGCGTGAGGCGGGTCGTCATCCGCACCGGCCTGGTACTGGCGCGCGAGGGAGGCATCCTGCCGCTCATGCTCCTGCCGGTGCGCATGTTCCTCGGCGGGCCGTTGGGCAGCGGGAGGCAGGCCGTCCCCTGGATCCACCTCGCCGACGAGGTGGCCGCCATCCGCTTCCTCCTGGAGAATGAGGCCGCCCGAGGGCCCTACAA
>RFJH01000038.1 GCA_003694975.1 Anaerolineae bacterium
CAGAGGCCCAGGTGACCGCTTCGCCCAGGATGAGCGCGGCGACGACAACGGCTACCAACGGCTCGAGGTAGAGAAAAGCGCCCACCTGGGTGGCCTGTAAGGCTTGCAGGGCATCGTACCAGGCGATGTAGGCCAGGCCGGAGCAAAAGACCCCCAGGAAGGTGATTCCCAGCCAGCCGCGACCGGTCAGGGAGGGGATTTCGCTTGTTCCCGTGCTGGTGATGAAGAGCAGGGATGTGAAGAGCCAGCCAAACGTCATGACGAAGAACATCATGCGCGCGGCGGGGTGTTTTTGCAAACCACGCCGGGACAGGACGGAGAAGATCGCCCAGTTGGGCGCGCTGAGCAAGATCAGGGCATCGCCGGGTGCGCCGAAGTGACCCACGGAGACGGCGTTCAGGTCACCGTTGCTGACCACCAGGAGCACGCCAAACATGGCCAGGAGAATGCCTCCAATGCGTAGCCATCCCAGGGGTTCTTTCAGTAGCAGGCGGCCAAGAATCGCTATGAAGACCGGCGTGGTGGCGACAATCCAGGCTGTGGTGGAGGCCTGCGAGGTCACCAGGCCGTTGGATTGCAGCCATTGATGGAAGGTGATGCCCAGGAAGCCGAGAAGGGCGAAATAGCCCCACTCGTGGCCTCTGGGGAGGGCGAATTGCCCGCGCAGGGTCACGGCGGCGCCGAGAATGAGCACGCCCATAGCGAAGCGCAGCCAGACGACGGTGACCGGCGAGACCTCGCGCAGGGCAACTTTGGTGGCGATGAACGACGCACCCCAGACGAGCACGGCAAATAAGGCTTCCAGGGCGGGGAGAAGAGGGCGGGGTTTCATGTTGGGTGACCTGTGGCTATTCTATCTTAACGAATGAGGAGGAATGGCAGGAATAAGTATCACGAATGGGACAAATGACACGAATGACACGAATAAGTATCACGAATGGGACGAATGGCACAGATGGCACGAATAAGTATCACGAATGGGACGAATGGCACGAATGGCAGGAATAGGTATCACGAATGAGACGAATGACACGAATGGCACGAATAAGTATCACGAATGAGACGAATGGCACGAATGACACGAATAAGTATCGCGAATGGGACGAATGGCACGAATAAGTATCACGAATGAGACGAATGATACGAATGACACGAATAGGTATCGCGAATGGGACGAATGGCACGAATGACACGAATATCTCTGTTCATCTCCCATGAATGACTAAAGGTGACGGTCGCTTCGAGGAGCGACTGTCACCTTTCGTATGCCGGGCTGCTGATTTTCGCCGTGGGTAGGGGGGTTAGTCCACGATGTTGATGGGGAGGGTATTGTTTTGTTCCAGGGCTGCCATGCTGACGCGCGCCGCGACCTGACCGGCGATCTCACGCAGCGCCTGGGCTGCCGCCGAGTCGGGCCTGGCAATTACGACGGGTTGACCGCTATCGCCTGCCTGGCGCACGCTGGCATCCATGGGGACGCGCCCCAGGAAGGGGACGTTGGCTGCTTTGGCCAGGTTCTCGCCGCCGCCTTGCCCAAAGACCTCGCCGGTCATGTTCTCGACCACGCCCAGTATGGGCACGTTCAACTGGCGGAACATGTGCAGGCCACGGCTGGCGTCTTCCAGAGAGACTGCCTGTGGCAGGGTGACGATCAACGCGCCGGAGAGGGGCAGCGACTGCGCCAGACTGAGGGCGGCGTCGCCGGTGCCGGGAGGGAGGTCCACGATCAGGTAATCCAGTTCACCCCAGTCCACATCGGAGAGGAATTGGCGGATGGCCGAATGGAGCATCGGACCGCGCCAGATCAGCGGTTGACCGGGCTTGACGAGGAAGCCCATGGAAATCAGTTTGACGCCGAAGGCCTCTGCCGGGATGAGTTTATTTTCTTTCGGCGATGGGAGGCGTTCCACGCCCATCATGGTGGGAATGTTCGGGCCATAGATGTCGGCGTCCATCAGGCCGACGCGGGCGCCGGCTTGCGCCAGAGCGACGGCCAGGTTGACCGAGACGGTGCTCTTGCCCACACCGCCTTTACCGGAAGCCACGGCGATGGCGTTGCGGATGGGCATTTCTACCAATCCACGCATCCGCCCGTCGTTGGGGACGCTGGAGGCCATCTTGATTTCTACCTTCTCAACGCCGGGGAGGGCCAGCACGGCCTGTCGCGCCTCGTCCTGGATGCGATTCTGGAGTGGGCAGGCAGGCGTGGTGAGCATGATGGTAAAGCGCACCGTAGTGCCCTCGATTTCCAGATCGCGAATCATATTGAGAGAGACCAGGTCTTGGTGTAGTTCCGGCTCCTGAACTTTGCTCAGAGCGGCCAAGACGGTTTCTTTGGTTATTTTCTGTGTCATTTGGATATGTCCTGTTCCTGTATACCGGTAGAGTTTAGATACGCCTCGATCTCGGCGCGTGCTTTCTGGAACATGGCAGTCAGGTCGTCATCGCTGCCCCGATAGCGGCGGATGGTCTGGGTGGCGCAGTGAGAGCAGCCCAAGAGGGCGCGATAGGTGTCCGGTGAGCAACCGGCACAATTCGCCAGGCGCGCCATCATCAAGACGAAGGCCGTTTGCTCTAGAGAGGCTTCTTCGGTCAGGGCTGTCTCCACGATGTGGCGCCACCCCTCCCCGCGCAGGTCGCGCAGGGAGGGGATCAGGCGCGGGGGGAAGATGAGTTCGGTATCGCGGTTGTACATTCTCAGGCTTTTTGTGCTCTTGCCGCGGCGGCTTTCGCCTTTGCAGCCTCTTTCGCTTTGCGGGCCTCTTCTTCGCGCTCGTAGTTCAGGGGGCGAATGCTGGCGTAGTACGAGGCCGGTTTGAGCAAGCGTTCCATCGTGTAGACGTTCCGTCCGTAGGATGCGACCTCGAAGTCGTGGTCCATCTTGATGGCGTCGAAGGGGCAGTATTCCGCGCACAGGCCGCAGTTCATGCAGATATCGGCGTCAATGGTGAATTCCGCCGGCTCGGGGACCGGCTTGCCGGTCTTCGGGTCGGTGGTGCGCACGATCCAGATGCACTGCGGCGGGCAGACCTTGGCGCAGATGCCGCAGGAGGTGCAACGGATTTTCTTCTCGCCGTTCTCCCCTTCGTCATAGACCAGGAAGGGGAGGTAGCGGAATTCTTCCGCGGCCGGCAACCGCTCTTCAGGGTACTGGATGGTGAAGATACCGCGTGCATTTTTGCTCGAGCGGTGGGCGATGCCTTCCTTGCTGTAGTAGCGGCTCTCGCCGCGCGTGATCTTGCGGAACAGCCAGACGGTATCGTCCCAGTAGGTGTTCCAGAAGCGTTTGAAGGTGACGCTCAAGCCTTTCAGTAAGCCTTTTCCGTACATGGTGGGTTTCTCCGCTGCTCTAAGCCTGTGTCACTCAGCGGTCCATCTCGCCGAGCACGACGTCAATGCTGCCGAAGATGATGACGAAATCGGCGATCTTGTTGCCGACGCACATCTTCTCCAGAGCGGTCATGTTGATGAAGGATGGTGCGCGGACGTGATAGCGCCAGGGGTTGGGCTTGCCGTTCGAGACGATGTAAAAGCCGAGTTCGCCTTTCGGCGCTTCCACGCGTCCATACGCCTCGCCGGGGGGAACGCGCACCTGATATTGCGGCTTCTTGGAGATGATCGGCCCTTTGGGGATCTGGCGGATTGCCTGATCCAGGATGCGCAACGATTGCCGCGCCTCGTCCAGGCGGATGTGGTAGCGGTCGTAAACGTCGCCGTTGTAGCGTACGGCCACGTCGAAGTCGAAGCGGTCGTAGATGCTGTACGGTTCGGCGCGGCGGACATCGTAGGGCACGCCGGAGGCGCGCAGCGCCGGGCCGGCCATGGAATAGCGGATGGCATCCTCCGCGCTCAGCACGCCGACGCCCTTCGTGCGCGAGATGAGCACCTCGTTCTCGGAGAGCAGGCGGTCGAACTCGTCGATCTTGCGCGGCAGACGGTCGTAGACCAGGTCTTTGATTTTCTCCATGACGTCATCGGGGATATCGCGCACCACGCCGCCAAAGCGGAAGTAATTGCACATCATGCGCGAACCGGCGACCGCCTCGAAGATATCCAGGATCAGTTCGCGCTCCTCGAAGGCGTACAGCGAGGGTGTGAACATCGCGCCCAGGTCGTTGAGCAACATACCGACCAGAATGAGGTGGTTCTGAATCCTGGTCAGTTCTGCCATGATGACGCGAATGTACTCGGCGCGCTCGGGGACCTCGATGCCCATCAGTTTCTCAACCGCCAGGGCGTAAGCGTGGTTGTTCGTCATCGAACAGAAGTAATCCAGGCGGTCGGTGTAGGGCATGTTCATCAGGAAGGTGTTGCGCTCGCCGATCTTCTCGTGGTTGCGGTGCAGGTAGCCCATCATCGGCTTCAGGCTGACGATGGTCTCTCCATCGAGGACGACGACGGCGCGGAACACGCCGTGCGTGGAGGGGTGCTGCGGCCCGAGGTTCAGGATGATGCGGTCGGTCTCCAGGTCGCTTTCGTCGCCGATCTGATATTTTGCCACCGCGCCATACAAGGCGGCATCCCCTTCGGGGACCCATTTCTCCGGGTCAAAGTCCGTCGGATACTGCACGTTATCGCCGAAGGGCGTGCGCTTCTCGGCGGTGGTGTATTTCCCGTTCGGCCAACGCGATTTGAAGGGCTTGGCATCGGCTTCGTAAAACGGTTCGTGCCAGTCCTTGCGCAGGGGGTGACCTTCGAAGCCCTCCCACATCAAGATGCGGCGCAGGTCGGGGTGATTGGTGAACTTGATTCCCAGAAGGTCCCACGC
>RFJH01000260.1 GCA_003694975.1 Anaerolineae bacterium
TCCACCAGATCATGCTCCCCAAAATACCCCAGAGCACCGATATCGTGAGCCGCAATCAACGCCTCCGGCGGCAAATTCTGCGCGACCCAGCGCGCCGTAGCGACCATCTCGCTCTCGATCACGGCCACGTCCTGAGCATAGGCCTTCGCCCCAAGTGCCCAGAATGCCAGCCAGACGAGTGCCAGCGAGAGCGCCCAGACTTTTCCGATCAGGGCGTGCCAGGAAAGGGAGGAGCGTTGCTTGCCTCGCGCGGTGAGCAGGAATTCCATCATTCCCATCAGCCCCGCCAGGAAGTAAAACGGCATCGCCGGAATGACATACCGCCCGTGCTGATACGTCACCGGAAGACGCCAGGCGTAAAGCCCCAGATAACCCGCCACCCAGAGCAATCCTGCCATGAACCCTACCCACCGTCTGCGCGCTGCCGTCCAGAGGCTTAACGCCAGGCCGGGAAGAAGCAACGCTCCTGCACCTACGAGGGGCATCCCGGCCTCCGCCAGAAGGCGACGCCACAAGGGGACACTCCGCAGGACGGCATACTCCACCTGCTTGGCGTAGAACGTGTTTGGCCAGGGAGTGCCCGCGAAGGTCAGGTTGAAGACCAGATAGGGCGCGAACAACGAGCCGAATCCCATCCCCAGGCGGACAAGGCGCCCGAAGCGCTCTCGCAACGAACCCGCCCGGACCCCGAGCGTGAGCGCGGCCGGCCCGAGCAGGGTGACCCCGTCCGGGCGGACCCAGGTACTCACCCCGATCAGCATTCCCAGGGGGATGCCGCTTTCGCGCTCCGATGCCAGAAGGCTCAGCGTGAGCATGACGAGGAAAGTATAAAGCGTCGTCTCCATCCCCGAGCCCGCTGCCCAGGCAAGATGCCATTCCCCAATCAAGAACAGTCCCACCCAGGGAACGCGCCCCTCGTAGGAGGGAAGCCATTGTCGCGCCGTGTTTTCGCCAATCAGGGCAATCCCCCACAGCAGCACGCTGCCCAGAGTAAGCGTCCAGAGAAGGTGGGGAATGTGCAGAAGATATCCTATTGCCAGCAGTGCCGACCACAGCGGCGCGGTGGACCCGCCCGAAGGTTTGCCGGGGATGAACGCCCACTCGCCGTGCCAGGCCAGGTTACGGGCGTACGTCTGGTGAATCCAGGCATCGTCCAGGGGATAGCCGGGGCGATAGAGCAGGGCAGCGGCAGCGACATAGCATCCCACGGAAAGCGCGCTGGCCAGAAGCAGGAGAAATGCAGGTGTCCTCAGCGGAAGGCGAAGGTGTCCTGGTAGCGCGACCTTCTTCCCGGTCGCGGGGTGTTCTGTCCCCGTGCCTGGTGCAGAGGCTGCAGTCAAAGGCGGACTATGGGATGGCAAAGAGAACCACCTCCTCCAGAGTATCCAGATAGCGCAGGCCGGGCGCTGTGGCAGGGTCTTCCAACAGGGAAGCCAGGCCGCGCGGCGTTGAGCGGGGATCGAGCAAGACGTAGCGCGCCCCGTAGCGTGCTGCGACCGCTTGCAGGGTCTCCACATCGCCATCGGGCAGGGCGATGGCCGGACGACCGGAAGCCAGGTAGTACCCCGGAGGGTTGCTGACCACGATGGGCACCTCCGGCGGTGCGCCCAGCGAGCGCAGGCGCTCTTCCACGCGCCGGTAGAGACGTTCTCCGGCGTCCCATTGGGGCTTGAGCGGCTCCGGCCCGACGACGCGCCCATAGGCGATGACAATGGTTAGCAGGGCGACCAGGGCGATCAGGCCACCCTGGAAGACGCGGCGCGCCTGTCCCTCCGCCCAGCCGCGCCGGCGCGTCCCCCAGGCGATGAAGCGCTCCAGGCCGAGAGGGGCGAGTGCCCACCAGAGGGGTTGCAATGCCGCACCGGAGTGGAAGAACCCGCCGCGCGCACCGGCAAAGGGGAAGATGAACGTCATCACGGTCAGGATCAATCCCCAGGCGAGAAGGGCGAGGCGTACGCGCCGGTCGGCGCGACGCTCTCGAAGAGCCGCCAGAATCAGCGGGAAGAGCACAATGCCGCCCTGGACGGCGAAGGCGGTCTGGGCGTTGATGTTCAAAGCCCAGAGGCGGGCGCGCACCGCGGCATTCACCCCCGCCTGCCACCACGTGGCGAAGGTGAGGCGGTTGGCAGGATAGGCGAAGAGTTCATCGTAGCGAGTCATCCAGAGGGCGCGCGACCCTCCCGGAGCAAGCACCGTCCCGAAGACGGACAGGTTGCGTGCCATCCACGCTCCCATGACCAGGGCATACCCTCCCAGGACGAGGGCAATTTTATCCGCCGGGAAACGCCGTAGGGTGCCCGGGCGTTCGAGCCAGATCGTCCCCAGGGCGAGCAGCAGCCAGATGAGACCATCGGCGCGGGCGAGATGGAAAAAGCCCGCGAGCAGACCCAGGGTCAGGGCGCGCAGGCGAGGTCGCTCATCGAGAGAGATAACAAGGAAGAAGAGCGCCCCCAGGAACATGACCGGGCTGAAGGTGTCTGTGACGGGCAGGTAAGGGGCGTAGAACGCCGGAAAGACGGCGAGCAGGCCTGAGGTCCAGGCGAGGTCGCGACGGGCGGTCAGAGAGAAGGCGAGGCGTGCTGTCAGGGGAGGGAGGGAGGCCGTGAGCAAGAGGAAAGGCCAGCGTCCTGCCGCGTAAGTCAGCCTTCCGGTGACGGCCATCCCCAGGGCAGAAAGAAGGGATGCAAGGGGCATCCAATAGGCGTGGGAAGGGTGGGGCAGGCCGGCAGGATCGTCGAGGTAGTTCCAAAGGAATGGCTCTGTGAAGCCGTGACCCTCCGCCAGGCGCCGACCCGTGGCGAAGTAATACTCCGCGTCCATATAGCCGGGTGTGGACTGGAAAGCGGCGACGGCCAATCCCACGCCCAGGCCGACCAGGAAGAGGGTCAGGAGGTCGCGGCGGGTCATACTCTTTCCTGGATGAAGCGTTTCACCCTGTCCAGCCATGTGCGCGGCGGACGGAGAATCCACCAGCGAGACCAGTAGAGGCCAAGTGTGGCGAGGAGTGGTGGGATGAAGAGCAGAGCGATTTCCGCTTCCGGCGCGATGGAATGGGTGAAGGAGCGAAACAGTGCCCAGGTGCCACCGAGAAGAAAAAGCATCAAAAGCGCGGCGAGCCATTTTCCCAGCCGTTCCCAGCGGTCTTCGATTGTGGCGAGGGTCAGGGCGATGGGCAGGATGAGGAGGGGATAGTGGTGGGCGGCAGTGCGGATGCCCAGGAGGGGGGGCAGGGCAATGGTCAAACAGGTGACCCAGTAGAAGTGGCGAAAGCCCTGACGGCGGGCGGCGCGCCATTCGAGGAGGAGGACTATTGCCAGGAGGCTGCTCAGAATCGCGGCGAGGGGGCGACCGCCTTCCGGCCACCAATACACAAGGGGAAGTCGCAGGGTCATCCCGATAGCAGCCCTGCGGTCGGCTATCACGGCGCGCAGGAACGGCAGGAGCCAGGAGGGACGGATGACGAAGGCAATGCCGCTCAGCGTGGCGAGGGTCATAGCGAAGGTGACGAAGGGGCGCCCACGGCGGTGCGACCGCAGCCATAGGGCGACGAAGAGCATCAGGAGGCCGCCGATCTCCCAGTAAAAAGTCACCAGGGCGAGGAGAGCCCCGGCGAGTTCATCCTGTTCTTCCCGCAGTGCCAGCAGTGCGGCGGTTATCAGGGCAGCATGCAGGATGGTGAGGAAGCCACCGACGAGGGGGATGAGGGCGTATGCCCACAGGAGCGCCAGAAACAGGAAAACGGTCAGGGAGAGTCGCCTGGGTCGCCACTCGGCCAGGAGAGGGGCGGCAAAGGCCAGGGCCAGGAGGGCGAGTTCGGAGAGGCTCAGCCACAGGCCGCGCGCCAGGACGGGGTCATCGGTGAGGGCGAAGGGGAGGAAAAGGAGCAGGAGAGGGAGAGGTAGATTAGGGTAGTAGGGGTATTCGCCTTCGCGCGCTGCGCGTCCATAGGTCAATGTTTGTGTCTGATGTGCCACGTCTTTACTGTAAGGGTCCCCTCCTTCGACGAGTGCTCGTGCTGCGCTCCAGGTGGCGAGAAATTCCCCTCCACCGAGGGGATAACGGCGCGCCAGGGCCGTGTTCGCCCAGGCCAGGCCGGCCAGGACGGCCAGGACGAGCAAGATAAACAGGATGACGCGGATGCGGGAGGCGATCTGGGTATGAAGCAAGGCTCATCCCCCGTGCGCGGTCAGGTTCAAGCCGGTGACGCCGAGGATGATCAGGCCGATGGAGATCAGTTTGAGCGCCGTGACCGGTTCCCGAAACCACACGATGCCAATGATTGTGACGAGGGCCGTCCCCAGGCCAGACCAGATGGCGTACACCAGGCTGACATCGAGGTATTTCAGCGCCAGGTTGGTGAATGCCAGGCTGACTCCATAGAGGATGAACATGAGGACGGAAGGTAAAAGTTTGCTGAAACCCTGCGAAAGTTTCATACTGATCGTCCCGGCGACCTCGCTGAAGATGGCCAGGAAGAGATAGAGCCAACTCATAGGGAGTCCTTTTGTTGTCAGACGACCGAAAATCCCGCCGTTCACGCTTCGGGGGGCATAAGTATTTGCAGGCGCTTGGGGTAGATGCGGTATTCGAAGTCCTGTACCCACTCGGGGAGCAGTTCGCCATCCGTGTGGGCGGGAGAGGGTTTGTTCAGATGGATGGTGAGGTGGGTGCAATGAACCTCGTAGATGCCATCCATTTCAATGTAACTGCCCGGGCCGGGTTTCATGGCGCGAGGCAGAGCCTGGAGCATGCCCAGGCGGGTGCGGCGGTAACCGTAGGCGAAGGTCAGTTTGCCGTCGAAGGGGTCGGCGTGCGGCGTCATGTAGAAGAGCCCCCCGGTGCGTGCTCCATTGCCTATGGAGACCAGGGTCAGCGGGCCGTGGTATTCGCCGCCATCCCAGGTGACCTCGCCATGCCATTCCGGGCGGTCCATGATGGCCCACACGGCGGCCACGAGGTAA
>RFJH01000003.1 GCA_003694975.1 Anaerolineae bacterium
CTCTACAATCGCGGCTATGCCACCGCCGAGCGCGCCCGCGCCTTTCTCAACGCCGAGCCGGATTTCGATCCCGATCCTCTTCGCCTGCTCGGCATGGACGCCGCCGTAGACCGCATCCTTTACGCCATCCGCCATGCCGAACCCATCGCCATCTACGGCGACTACGATGTGGACGGCGTCACCGCCACCGCCCTCCTCGTGCAGACCTTGCGCGCCCTGGGCGGCGAGGCCCACCCCTACATCCCCAACCGCTTCGACGAAGGCTACGGCCTGAACGGCGACGCCCTGACCCAACTCGCCGCTTCGGGAATCAAACTGGTCATCACCGTAGACTGTGGCATCCGCTCCCCCGAAGAAGCACGCCTCGCCCGGACCCTCGGCCTGGACCTGCTCATCAGCGACCACCACCACCCCGGCGAGACCCTGCCCGAGGCCCTCGCCGTCATCAACCCCAAACAACCCGGCGACCCCTACCCCGATAAAGACCTCGCCGGTGTGGGCCTGGCCTACAAGATTGCCCAGGCGCTCATCCGCCGCGCCCAATCGCCTCCCCTCTCCGCTTCCGACCTCCTCGATCTGGTGGCCCTCGGCACCGTCGCCGACCTGGCCCCGCTGACCGGCGAGAACCGACACCTGGTCCGCCACGGCCTGTGGCAGATCCATCAGACGCGCCGCCAGGGACTGGCCTCGCTGGCCGCCGTCGCCGAGGTGCCGTTGCGCAGCGTCACCGCCACTCATATCGGCTACGTCCTCGGCCCCCGTCTGAACGCCGCCGGTCGCCTGGACGAGGCCCTGGCCGCCTATGAACTCCTCATCACCACCGACCCCATGCGCGCCGGTCACCTCGCCCAGCAACTGGACGTGCAGAACCGCGAGCGCCAACGCATCACGCGCCGGATTCAGGAACAGGCCGAGGCCCTCGCCCTGGCAGAAGACCCCGATGCCCTGCTCCTCTTCGCCGTCCACCCGGAGTTCAATCCGGGCGTGGTCGGCCTGGCCGCGGCGCGCCTGACGGAGAAGTACTACCGCCCGGCCATCGTCGGTCAGCGCGGCGAGGAGACCACACGCTGCTCCTGCCGCAGCATCCCCGAATTCCACATCACGCAGGCCCTCGACCAATGCGCCGACCTGCTCGTCCGTCACGGCGGGCACGCCGCCGCGGCGGGGTTCACCGTCCGCAACGAGAACCTGCCCGAACTGATCGCCCGCCTGAAATCCATCGCCGCCGAGCATCTCGCCGGAGAAGACCTGCGCCCCACCCTCGTGGCGGATATGGAAATTCCCCTCTCCGACCTCAAACCGGAGGTCCTGAACTACCTGGAGGCCCTCGAACCGACCGGCTACGGCAATCCGGGCGCCGTCTTCGTCTCGCGAGATGTGCGCGTCGCCCACGCCCGCACCGTCGGCGCGGAGGGTCGCCATCTCAAACTCAAGGTCACCGACGGGCGCATCACCTTCGACGCCATCGCCTTCCGCCTGGGGTCCCTCTACCCCGACCTCCCGCCGCGTGTAGATATCATGTATCGTTTTGAACTCAACGAATACAACGGACGCACCACCCTGCAACTCAACGTGCGCGACCTCAAAGCCGCCGGCCTGCCGGATTCGTAGGAACGGTTCAGGCCGGATCGCCGATCCTCCCGATGCGAGCGCGAATGCAGCACGGGGATGGCGTCCCTTCGCAGAATTGTCTTGACTTGCTACGCCGCGAAGTCAGGCATTTGTCATCTTCACTATCCCTGGAGAACGTGCCTATGACCCGTTGATCTTGTATGTCAACTCCACCCCTCCAGATGGATGCATTCAAATCATGTAGAAAAGATCGTTGCCAATGCACCCCCTCTGGTGTCATCGCGAGTAAAACCACAGCGCGTTTGCGCTGCTCAAACAGGAAGAAACTTCATGAATGTGTCATTGCGAACGAAGCGCAGCGGAGTGAAGCAATCTCCTCGCTGGCTGGGAGATCGCTTCGGAGCTTGGTTTCGACAGGCTCAACCAGTGGCTCCTCGCGATGACAAAGTAAGTTTCTTGGTAGCCGCCAAAGGCGGCGAAGCAATCTCCTCGCGATGACAAAGTAAGTTTCTTGGTAGGCAGGCTGATGGTTGAAGTGGCACATTGAGCGTGCTGAAATGCTCTCGAAACCCAGCCCGCCGCCCGCCCTGAGCCTGCCGAAGGGAAGCGGTCTCCTCCACCGTGTGGGAGATGGCCTCGCGCCCTGACGGGCGCTCGCCATGACACAGAAAAAACTGCTTGCGCCCACCGCCGAGCGAAGAGTTTCCCCGTTTCTACAACATCAGAGTGCACCTCCAGATGGTTGACTCTCTCCAGACATGCGGGTATGATGAAAAATGCCCCCAGGTCGGTCGGGCGGTCGCGGTCTCGTCTCCAGACGAGGCTGAGGAAAGTCCGCACTCCACAGGGCACGGCGCCGGGGAAACCCGGGGCGGAGTAATCTGCCGGATCGGGCCACAGAAACAAACCGCCGAAGGCCCTCGTGGCCAGGCAAGGGTGAAAAGGTGGTGTAAGAGACCACCGGCGTCCGCAGTAATGCGGGCGGCCAGGCAACCCCCGCCGGGAGCAAGGCCAAGCAGAGACGATGGGACGGCCCGTCCCGCCAAGTCTCGGGTAGGCCGCCTAGATAGATGACCGCCCAGGGGACATACGTCCCCGGACAGAATGCGGCTTACAGACCGGCCTGGGAGCACTGAGAAAACTGCGGCAGCCGCTGGATGTGCGGCTGCCGCCCTTCTTGCCGGCACTACGAGGGTCATGCCCGTTGCACATCGTGAGGGCCGCTCTCACGCACCCCGGCAGGCGTGATTTCAATAAACTCGGCGTTCTCCTGCAACTCACGGATATTGTGCGCGCCGCCATAACTCAACGCCGAACGCAAACCGCCTACCAACTGGTACAGAATCTCACTCACATTGCCGCGATAAGGGACGACCGCCTCCACCCCCTCCGGCACGACCTTTGACCAGTCCACCGGGTCTTCGGCGCTTTCGTCCTCGGCGTGCTCCGCCGCCCAACGTCCCATCGCCGCTCCCAGGGAGGCCATGCCACGCACTACCTTCACCTTCTGCCCGTCGCGGAGCACCGGTGCACCGGGCGCCTCCTCGCACCCCGCGAAGAGACTCCCGATCATCACCGTGCTCGCTCCCGCCGCCAACGCCTTGACCATATCGCCGGAATTGCGAATGCCGCCATCGGCAATGATGGGGATATCTCGACCCGATTCGCGGATTCCCTCCGCGCTGTCCATAATCGCCGTCAACTGGGGGACTCCGAAACCGGTCACGATGCGCGTCGTGCAAATAGAACCCGGGCCGATGCCCACTTTCACCGCGTCCGCTCCGGCCTCGGCCAGATCGCGCGCCCCCTCACGGGAGGCCACATTCCCGGCGATGATCTGTGCCTCGGGGAAACGCTTGCGCAGGCGCTTGAGCATGGCAATGCAATGGTCGGCGTGACCGTGAGCGATATCCAACACGAGTACATCGGCACCGGCCTCCAGCAGAGCCTCGGCGCGTTCCATCTCGCTCTCCCGCACCCCAATCGCCGCACCAACCCGTAGTCTCCCCCGCTCGTCCATCGTAATGTGCGGAAGACGCTCCAATTTCACCAGGTCACGGGCAGTGATCAGACCGACGGCGCGCCCATCGTCATCCAGTACAGGCAATTTCTCGATGCGATGTTCATAGAGCAAACGGCGCGCCTCGTCGAAGGAAATCCCTCTCGATGCAGAAACCACGCGTTCCGCAGGCGTCATCGCCTGACGGACAAGAGTCACATCCGGGGTTGGCAGGAGAATATCTCGCTGGGTCAGAATGCCCACCATGCGTCCGTTCTCGTCGGCCACGATCAGGCCGCCGATGTGGTAAGTATCCAGCATCTTCTGGGCTTCCTCCAGGGTGGCATCCGGGCGAATGGTATAGGGATTCTCGACGATGAAGCCCTGCGCCCGCTTCACCTCCTGCACCTGGTGCACCTGCCGCTCGATGGTCATAAAACGATGCAGGATGCCAATACCGCCGGCGCGGGCCATAGCAATCGCCATGCGCGCCTCGGTGACGGTATCCATATTGGCGCTGATAATAGGAATGTGAAGGCGGATGGCCGGGGTCAGGAACGTTGAGGTATCCACCTCACGGCGCGAGGCAATCGGTGAGCGTTTTGGGATGAGTAACACGTCATCGAACGTCAAACCTTTCGTCGGTCGTATCTTCATCGTTCCTCTCTCCTCTCCGTAAACATGGAAGACTCTTCCGGCATTTCGGTTTTCCGAAGGAGCAAAAGGGATATCTTGCTCTTTGATTTTACATTGTCCGGCTGGAGTAATCCTTAAAATAACGGTAAAATAAGGATACCTCGCATCAAGTTAGGAGAGCAACGTGAGCAAGTGGCCAGGGAAATATGTCATCGGCCTGACCGGCAACATCGCCACCGGCAAAAGCGTCGTCCGCAGAATGCTCGAACACCTGGGCGCCTACACCATCGATGCCGATGCGCTGGCGCACCGCGCCATTGCGAAGGGCGCGCCGGGCTATCAACCCGTTGTGGATACCTTCGGAAAGTGGGTGCTGGATACCGAGGGCAACATTGATCGCACCAAACTTGGCCGTCTGGCATTTGCAGACCCCGAAGCGTTGAAACAACTGGAAACCATCATCCACCCCCTGGTACAGCAAGCGGTTGACCTGCTCGTTGCTCGTGCCCGGCAACCCATCGTGGTCATCGAGGCCATCAAACTCCTGGAAACCGACCTGCGCGAGGCCTGTGACGTCATCTGGGTCACAGATGCACCGCCCGAGGTCCAGATCGAACGCCTGATGCGCAAACGGGGGATGAGCCGCGAGGAGGCCCGGCGACGCGTTGAGGCACAGACGTCTCAAAAGGAAAAAGTCGCCGCCGCCGACGTCATCATCTACAACAACGGTTCGTATGACGCGCTCTGGAAACAGGTCACTGCAGCATGGAAGAAAATCTCGCCAACCGGTGATACCGGTCCGGTCGTCGTCAAAGAGGGTGGCAAAGGTGAGTTCAGTGTACAGCGTGGCCGACCGCGCGATGCCAAAGTCATCGCCGAACTGATCACCCGCCTGAGTAACCAGAGCCGCCCAACAAGCGTAGACGATGTCATGGAAGCCTTCGGCGAGAAAGCGTTCCTCTTGCTCCGCCTGGACGAGAAGGTAGTCGGGCTGGCCGGATGGCAGGTAGAAAACCTGGTTGCGCGCACGACCGATCTCTACGTTGCGCCACAGGTCCCTGTGGACCAGGCTGTGGAAACATTAATCCGTGAGGTGGAGCGCGCCTCAAGCGACCTGCAATGCGAGGTCTCCCTGCTCTTCGTCGCTCCGGAACTGGCCGCCCGGCAAGTGCTATGGCAACGCCTGGGATATGAACCCCGCACCCCCAACACCCTCGGCGTGCAAGCCTGGGAAGACGCAGCCCATGAATCTATGGTGCCGGGCACTCAAATGCTCTTCAAGAAACTGCGCCAGGATCGCGTCCTGCGCCCCATCTAGCCCATAGCACTTATCTTGTCGCGCCTGAAACCCTCGTGACCGACCTTCTGAACGACCTCTTTTTCATTTTCCAGCGTCTCAACTGGCTCAGCCTGGTTGACATCTTGCTGGTGACCATGATTTTCTTCGGCCTGCTCTATCTGCTGCGCGATACGCAGGCCATGGTTTTGTTGCGAGGTGTCCTGTTCCTGGTGGTGCTCCTGGCGTTGCTGACCAGTCTGGTCGAACTGCCTGCCTTCTCCTGGTTGATCCGCACTACACTGCCCGCTCTTCTTCTGGCCATCCCGGTCATCTTCGCTCCGGAAATCCGGCGCGCGCTGGAACGCATTGGTCGCGCCGGTACATTTCTACCCGCCGAAGCCCGCTCGGCCTATCTGGAAGCCCGACAGACGATCCAGGCCGTGGTCAACGCCGTGGCGCGCCTCTCCGCCCGTCAGCATGGCGCGTTGATCGTGCTACAACGTCTGGACAGCCTGACCGAATACGTCGAGACCGGTGTCCCCATGCAGGCGCGCGTCACCCCAGAACTTCTCCTGCAAATCTTCTATCCCAACACCCCCCTGCACGACGGCGCGGTCATCATCGCCCGTGGTCGGGTGGCCGCCGCCGCCTGCGTCCTGCCGCTTTCGGCCAGTGGCATTCTCACCCGCTCCCCCGAACGCCAGATGGGCTTACGCCACCGCGCCGCCCTGGGCATTTCTGAAGTCAGCGATGCGATCGCGGTTGTCGTCTCGGAAGAGACGGGCTCCATCTCTATCGCCCATGCCGGCCGAATGATCCGCCGACTCGACCCGGAGCGGCTGGAAAACATCCTCCTGGCCTTTTACAGCCCCGAGGGCCGCTCCGAAAACGGCAAATGGCTGCGTCGTCTCTTTCCCTACCTCCTGCCGCGTAAGGACGAGTGATGCTCCGCTGGATCGCCACCAACCTGCGCACCTTCTTCTGGGCGTTCATTCTGGCCGTCGCCGTGTGGGTCTCTGCCGTCACCGATGCCGACCCGGACGAGGTACGTCTCTACCCCAACCCCATCGCCCTCGAAATCATCGGCCAGGACCCTACGCTGATACTCACCAGTGACCTCCCTGAGCAGGTTGAGGTCACCCTGCGCGCGCCGCGTTCGGTGTGGGACCGTCTGACCGCCGAAGAAGACTCGGTGCGTGCCATCCTCGATCTCTCCGGCCTGGGGAGCGGACAGCACACGGTCCCCATCCAGATGCAGGTCGCCATCCGACCGGCGCGCATCGTCTCGATCACACCTGCCGAAGTCACTTTGACTTTGGAACCCCTCACCACACGCACCCTGCCCATTTCCATCGTCCTGATCGGCGAACCGGCCATCGGTTACCAGGCCGGCGAGCCACTCACGACACCGGATAAGGTAGTCGTCAGTGGCCCGGAATCGCTCGTCCAACGCGTCGACCGCGCCCGCATCTCGGTTAACCTGACCGGCGCGCGCGAAAGCGTGGACGAATCCCTCCCCGTCGAACTGCTCGACCGGGACGGTCTCCTCCTGCGCGACCTGACCGTCAACCCGGACCACATCCACGTCGCCCTGCCCATCAGCCAGCAAGGCGGCTATCGCGATATGGCCGTCAAGGTAGTTGTCACAGGCCAGGTCGCCAGCGGCTACCGCCTGAGCGGCATCTCCGTCTTTCCACCGGTCGTGACCGTCTTCTCTGAAGATCCGGAACGGGTCAACGATCTGCCAGGCGTTGTAGAAACCCAACCGCTCGATCTGAACAACGCCGAGAGCGATATCACCACCCGCCTGTCCCTCACCCTGCCGGAGGGCATCTCGGTCGTCGGCGAACAAAGCGTGCTCGTTCAGGTGAGCATCTCTCCCATCCAGGGGAGCATCACTCTGAAAGGACAAGGCATCGAAGTCGTCGGCCTTTCCCCTGGCCTGAGCGTGCAGGTCTCTCCGACCGCTGTGGATGTCATTCTCTCCGGCCCTCTCCCGAAACTGGATACCCTCACTCCACAAGATGTGCGCGTGTATGTGGACGTCAGCGACCTGGAAGCAGGCACTCACCAACTCACGCCCCAGGTGGAAATCCTGATCGGGGATATCCGCGTCGAGTCCATCCTGCCCGCGACGGTGGAAGTGACCATCGCGCCGAACGGAGAGACGCCCACGCCGACCCCCACAGCAACGCCGTAGTAACATGCCTAAACCTCTCGTCGCCCTGGTAGGACGGCCTAACGTTGGCAAAAGCACGCTCTTCAACCGCCTTGTTGGAGAGCGCCTCGCCATTGTGGACGATACCCCCGGCACCACGCGCGACCGTCTCTTCGCCGAGGCGGAGTGGAGCGGTGTTGTCTTCGGCGTGGTGGATACCGGTGGCATAGACCCCACACACGGGGGGCAAAGCCCTCTCTCCGTTGGCTCGGCGGAGTTCATCGAGCAAATCCGCTCCCAGGCCGAAATCGCCATCGCCGAGGCGGACGCCATCCTCTTCCTCACCGACGGTCAGGCCGGTGTCACCCCTCCTGATCGCGAGGTGGCCGACATCTTGCGACGCAACCAGCGTCAACGCCCCGATGGGACGCCATACCCCCCTATCTTCCTCGTGGTGAACAAATGCGAGAGCGCCGCCCAACGCGCCGCAGTGGGCGAATTCTACGAATTAGGACTGGGAGAGCCCTATCCCATCTCCGCCCTGCACGGCACCGGCACCGGCGACCTGTTGGATGCACTGATCGCCGCGTTGCCTCCCACGCCGGAGGAAGAAGAGGACGAAAGCGTCAAAATCGCCATCGTTGGGAAACCCAACGCCGGCAAATCCAGCCTGCTCAACCGCCTGGTGGGCGAAGAGCGCGCCATCGTCAGCCCAATCCCCGGAACGACGCGCGATGCGGTAGATACGTTCATTGAATACCAGGGTATCCCCATCACCTTAATTGATACGGCGGGAATCCGCCGCCGCGGCAAGATCGAGCGCGGTGTGGAACGTTACAGTGTACTGCGTGCCTTGCGTGCCATCGAACGCGCCGATGTGGCCCTCCTGATGATTGATGCCACCACTGGTATCACCGCGCAGGATACACACATCGCGGGCTTCATCCTGGAAGCCTGGAAAAGCGTCGTCGTCCTGGTCAACAAATGGGATGCCGTCCGCAAAGATAGCCACACCATGCAGGAGTACACACAGCGCATCCGCTACGAACTCAACTTCATGGACTACGTGCCCCTCCTGTTTATCTCCGCGAAAACGGGTCAACGCGTGGACCGTGTCCTTCCACTGGCGCTTCAGGTGCAGGAGGAACGCCTGGCGCGTATCCCCACATCGAAACTGAATCAAATCATCCACAATGCTCAGGATGCGCACACTCCTCCCTCGCGCGGCGGAAAAGCACTCAAAATGTATTACGCCACCCAGGTACGCGTCGATCCGCCGACCTTCCTCATCCACGTCAACGATCCCTCGCTGATGCACTTCTCCTACCGCCGTTACCTGGAAAACCGTATTCGGGAAGTCTACCCCTTCCTGGGGACGCCGATACGTATCGTCCTGAAGGCGCGGCGCGAACGATGACCAAACCTCCCCTTGTCGTCATCCTCGGTCCCACCGCCGTCGGCAAGACCGAGACGGCCATCCAACTGGCAGAACGCCTGGGAGGGGAAATCGTCTCGGCAGATTCTCGCCTGTTCTATCGCGGCATGGACATCGGCACGGCCAAGCCCACAGCGGAAGAACGCGCCCGCGTCCCCCATCACCTGATTGACGTGGCCGACCCGGATGAAACCTGGAGTCTGGCCATCTTCCAGCGCGCGGCGCGGAAAGTCATTGCCGAAGTTCACGCGCGCGGCAACCTGCCTTTCCTCGTTGGTGGGACGGGGCAGTACCTTCGCGCCGTAACGGAGGGCTGGGCCCCTCCGGCCATCGCCCCTGACCCCCGCCTGCGCAGCGCTCTGGAGCGCATGGCAGAGGCGCGGGGGGAAGAGGGGAAATATTGGCTACACGCAGTCCTGCGCCGCATGGACCCGCAAGCAGCCGCCCGCATTGACCCGCGTAATCTCCGCCGCACCCTGCGCGCCCTCGAAGTCATCCTCTCCAGCGGACGACGGTTCTCCGAACAACGCCGCCGCCACGCCCCTCCCTACCGCCTCCTGACCATCGGCCTGCGTCGCCCGCGCCCCCAACTTTACGCCCGCATTGATGAGCGCATCGAGGCCATGTTCGCCGCCGGTCTACTGGACGAGGTGCGTCGCTTACTGGCAAAAGGGTACTCTCCCGACCTGCCCACAATGTCCGCCATCGGCTATCGCGAAGGCGTCGCCGTGCTGCGCGGTGAAATGAGCATCGAGGAAGCCAAAGCACAAATGAGGCGTCGCACACGCGCTTTCGTGCGACGGCAGGCAAACTGGTTCAAAGAAGACGATCCGGCTATCCTCTGGTTCGACGCCGGGCAGGAAAACGTGATAGAGCGCATCGAGGCCCGAATCCGGGAATGGATGAGAGGGGAAGAAATTAAGGATGAAGGATAAAGGGTGAAGGATGAAGTGATGAGGAACAGCGAGGAAATGGTCGTTCTCTCGCCGGCAGGAGGAAATTCTCAGAAGGTCGGCAGGACGGTTTGTAGCCCCAGGTAGAAGAGCGCGGAGATAAGTCCCGCGGCCGGGATCGTCAACAGCCAGGCCGTAAGCATCTCCTGCCCCACCTGCCAGCGTACTTTCCCCCAACGTTCTGCCGCGCCTGATCCCATAATCGCCGAACTGATGACCTGGGTGGTGCTCACCGGCCCTCCCAACAGGGCAGCCACCCCGATCACGGTCGCACCGCCCAGTTGAGAGGCCACCCCGTTCACCGGTCGGACCCGGAAAATGCGTCCTCCCAGGGTACGTATCTGCCGCCATCCCCCGATGGCCGTTCCCAAAGCCATGGCCGAGGCAGAAGCCGCGATGACCCAGAGAGGCACATGGAACGTCGGGATAACACCTTCGATCAACAAAAGCAACGTGACGACCCCCATTGTCTTCTGTGCATCATTCGTCCCATGGCTGAGGGAGAGACCAAATGAGGTAAAAACCTGCAAGAGGCGGAAAAGGTCATTCACGCGCGGCGTGGCATTGCGCGCCAGGAAGTAGATCAGGCGGGTGAGCAAAAAGCCCGCCAGGAAGCCCAGCGGCGGCGAGAGGGCCAACGCCAGTACAATCTTCTCCAGCGCAGGCCAGTGAACGGCATCCACACCGCTCGCCATGATCACCGCCCCCATCAACCCCCCGATCAAGGCATGGGACGATGAAGAGGGAATGCCGAAATACCACGTCACCCCACCCCAAAACACGGCGCCCAACAGCGCCGCCAAAATGACCGACGGCGCCAGGACCTGGGCTGAGAAAAGGTCGCCGCCGATGGTCTTGGCTACGGCTACCCCAAACAGAAAAGGACCGGCAAACCCTCCAATCGCCGCAAGAAGCAGCGCCTTCCGCGGAGAAAGGGCGCGTGAGGAAACCACGGAAGCCACCATGGCCGCGCTGTCGTTAAAGCCGTTCAGGAAATCAAAGAGGAGAGCAATCGCAATGGTGACGAAGAGCATGGAGCGATGATACCACAATTGACTTTTAAATTTTTCAAGTATATACTACAGTTACCGATAACACTCCAACCTGCCTGACAGGATCAGACACCTATTTATTCCACATTCTCAAAAAGGAGGAGACCTTATCATGAACGACCGCCCCTGGTTCAAGCACTATGACGAGGGTGTCCCCAGAACGATTGACTACCCTCCCGTGCCTATCTTCTACTTCCTGGAGAAGATGGCCCGAGAGCACCCTGATGCCCCCTGCACCCACTTCAAAGGCGCTGTCATCACTTACAAAGAGATGAACGATATCACCGATGCCCTGGCCGGTGCATTGGTCAAGGAGTTCGGCGTCAAAAAAGGAGACCGGGTCGGCATCTTCATGCCCAACACCCCCCAATTTGTGATGGCCTACTTCGCCATCCTGAAGGCGGGCGGCGTGGTCGTCGCCACGAATCCCCTCTATACGCCACCGGAGATCGAGCATCAGGTCAACGACGCAGGCATCGAGGTCATGTTCGTGATGAGCAATTTCTACGAGCGAGTCAAGCAAGCCCAACCCAAAACGAAAGTTCGCTCATTGATTGTCACGAACATCAAGGAGACTTTGCCTACCGTCAAGCGCCTTCTCTTCACCCTCTTGATGGAGAAAAAAGGCGGCCATCGCATTGAGGGTGGCTTGGCCGAAGGGGATGTATGGATGAAAGACTTACTCGCCCGCTACAAGCCCGAAGACCGCCCTCAGGTAGAGATCAAACCGGAAGATGTCGCCCTCTTCCAGTACAGTGGCGGCACGACTGGCGTCTCCAAAGGTGCCATCGCCACACATCGCAACCTGGTCGCCAACGCACTACAGATTCGCTCCTGGATGGTCAACGCCGAAGAAAGCGGAGAGGTTGTTCTCATGGCCATACCGCTCTTCCATGTCTACGGTATGGTGGCGGGGATGCTTTTCGCCATGGTCGTGGGTGCCAGCATGGTCATGGTACCCAATCCGCGCGATCTAAAAGATCTTCTAGAGAACATTGACACTTATCACCCCACCATCTTCCCCGGCGTCCCCACCCTGTACAACGCCATCAACAATTACCCTGATGTCCTGGCCGGCAAGTACGATCTCTCTTCGATCAAAGCCTGCATCTCCGGCTCTGCCCCGCTCCTGCGCGAGACCAAAGAGAAATTCGAAGCCTTAACCGGCGGCAAAGTCTTCGAGGGTTACGGCCTCTCCGAGGCGCCCACGGCCACCCACTGCAACCCGCTCCTCGGCGAGAACCGCACCGGCTCTATTGGCCTGCCCCTGCCCGACGTAGACGCCAAAATCATCAGCCTGGACGACGGCGAGACGGAGATGCCCGTCGGAGAGATCGGCGAACTGGTCATTCATGGGCCTCAGGTGATGAAGGGCTATCATAACATGCCCACCGAGACGAAAAATGCCCTGCGCAAACTGAAGGACGGCAAGGTTTGGCTCTTCACCGGCGATATCGCCCGCATGGATGAGGACGGTTACTTCTACATCGTAGACCGCAAGAAAGAACTCATCAAACCGGGTGGCTATCAGGTCTGGCCGCGTGAGGTGGAAGAGGTCATCCAGGCACATCCAAAGGTGCTCGAGGTGGGCGTGGCCGGCATCCCCGATCCCTATCGCGGCGAAACCGTGAAGGCCTGGATCGTCCTCAAGCCCGGCGAGACCGCTACTGCCGAAGAAATCAAAGCCTGGTGCAAAGAACGCCTCGCTCCCTTCAAAGTGCCCACGCACTACGAGTTCCGTGACGAGTTGCCCAAGACGACCGTCGGCAAGATCCTGCGCCGCGAATTGGTCCGGCAGCACAAGGAGGCCATGGGCGAGCAATAACCCCTTATGCCGGACATGGAAACGGGCTGGTGACTCTTCCCCCAGCCCGTTTTTCTTGTCCACAGATGGAGGCAACATGAGACTTGCTCTCTTCGACATTGACGGCACCCTGACCGGCGATCACGTCTGGAAGGGGTTGATGGCCTATTTCACCCACCACCGCCGCAAACTGTGGGTTCATCGGGCCTACCTCCTCACCCATTACCCGCTCTACTTGGCGCGCAAGGCCCACCTGATCGGCGAAGCGACTTTCCGCTATCGTTGGGCTGCCGATCTGGGATGGTACCTGCGCGGCGAGCGCGTGGAGCAGGGCGAGATCATTGGCCAGTGGGTCGCCGAAACCTATTTGCGCCCCACGTGGCGACAGAAAGTTGTGAATCGACTGAAAGAACACCTGACCCTCGGCGACACGGTTGTCTTGATCTCCACCGCGCCCGACCCTCTGGTGCGCGCCATTGCGCGTCACCTCGGCACACCACACGGCATCGGCTCACGTTTCGAGACCAGCGAAGGGCGTTTCACGGGAAAACCCGCCGTCCCTTTGTGCCTGGGCGAAAAGAAAATCCACTGCCTCCGCCTGTACCTGGAAAAGCAGGGGATCCCCCTTCAATGGGAAAACAGCACAGCCTATGCCGATTCCATCACCGATCTTGCCATTCTGGAAGCCGTAGCCCATCCTGTTGCCGTCCACCCCGATGCGGCCTTACATGAGATCGCCCAAAGCCGTCGTTGGGAAATCATCACCGGATAAAAAAGCCCCCACGCTCGTGGGGGCTTCTCTCTTGCAGTTTGGGTGGCCGCCCGGTTCAGGCTGCGACGGGTTGCGGCGTGCCGCTCCGCTTGGGCACCGGCGGCGGGAAAATTTCCTCGAATTCCTCACGCCCGATAGTTTCCACCTCCAGAAGGCGTTGCGCGACCGCGTCCAACTTGTCACGATACGTGTTCAACAGCGTTTTGGCTTTCTCGTAGGCTTCGTCAACGATGCGTCGCACTTCGGCGTCAATCTGCTCGGCAACGGCATCGGAGTAATCGCGTTGTTCGGCGATCTCACGTCCCAGGAAGATCAATTCCTCCTTCTTCCCATACGTGAGCGGACCCAGGCGGTCGCTCATACCCAGGCGCGTGACCATCATGCGCGCCAGGTACGTGACGCGCTCCAGGTCGTTCGCCGCACCGGAGGTAATGTCATCGAAGACCAGTTCCTCCGCCGCGCGCCCACCCAGCAAACCGACCATCTCGGCCAGCAACTTCCTGCGCGACTTCAACATACGGTCGTCCTCGGGCAGGGCCAGGGTATAGCCGCCGAACTGTCCGCGCGCGATGATGGAAACTTTCTGCACCGGATCGGCCTCCGGGATAGCGTTCATCACGACGGCGTGACCGGCCTCGTGATAGGCCACGATGCGCTTCTCTTCTTCCGAGATCAGGCGCGACTTGCGCTCCGGCCCGGCGATGACGCGCTCAATGGCCTCCTCAAACTCCGCCTGGCCGATGGCCTTCTTATTCCGGCGCGCCGCCAGAATGGCCGCCTCATTGACCGTGTTCTCCAGGTCCGCGCCGACGAACCCCGGCGTGGCACGTGCAATCGCCCGCAGGTCCACATCCGGCTCCAGTGGCTTGCCGCGCACGTGCACCTTCAAGATGGCCTCGCGGCCGCGCATGTCGGGTCGGTCGAGGACGACGCGTCGGTCGAAGCGACCCGGGCGGAGCAGAGCGGGGTCGAGGATGTCGGGGCGGTTGGTCGCCGCGATAATGATGACGTTTGTGTCCGTGTCAAAGCCGTCCATCTCGACGAGCATTTGATTCAACGTCTGCTCACGCTCGTCGTGTGAACCGCCCAGCCCTGCCCCGCGCTGACGCCCGACGGCGTCGATCTCATCTACAAAGACGATGCACGGCGAGTGGCGTTTCGCCTGGTCGAACAGGTCGCGCACGCGGCTCGCACCCACGCCGACGAACATCTCCACGAACTCCGAACCGGAGATGGAGAAGAACGGCACCCCGGCCTCACCGGAGACGGCCTTCGCCAGCAACGTCTTCCCCGTCCCAGGCGGCCCGACCAGCAGGACACCCTTCGGGATGCGTGCGCCGAGTTGGATGAACTTCTGCGGTTCACGCAGGAACTCGACCACCTCCTGAAGTTCCTCTTTAGCCTCTTCCACACCGGCCACATCATCGAACGTCACCGTGGGATGGTCCCCGCTGAACATCCGCGCCCGCGACTTGCCGAACGAGATGGCCGCGTTGTTGGAACCCTGTGCCTGCCGGAAGATGAACCAGAAAATGCCGCCCAGCAACACAAAGGGCAACACATAGCCCACGATGGTGGCAATACCGACCCACGAACTGGGGGGCTTGATCTCAATCTTCACTCGCTCCGGCGAGAGTTGCTTAGGAGTGACCCCAAGGCTAAGCAATTGGTCGACCAGGGTGCTACTCGTCTCTTTATGCGAGACGCGCTCAATCGCATCCCTGCCCGAACCATAGATCACGCGAATACGGTCATCGCTTTCCACGACGATACGGGTAATCTTGTTCTCCTGCACATCCCGCGCGACCTCATTAATGGTCAATGGCTCCTGCACGGCGGAATCGGGACGCAGGCCGTAATACAACAAGGCAAAGACCGCGATCCCCAGCAAGAGATAGACAATATACGTTTGTGTTCTCTGATTCACAGAAACCTCCAACTTTCACCGCGATTATACCAATCGCGAGGCACTTCGAGTAGGTTTTTGACCTTTACAAATATATTCCTCTAAGGAAAAAGCCTCCGAACAGGCCGAAACCGGCCTTTTCCCTCCCTGAAGACGCCTCGGGAGGGGGAAATCTTCCTCCAACCCTCAGTATCTATCCGGAAAAACTTTATTGAGGCGTCATTGCGAGTAAACCCACAGCGCGTTTGCGCTGCTCAAAGAGGAAGAAACCCTCGGCAAGTGTCATTGCGAGCCGCCGCAAACCAAAGCAACTGGCGAGCCGTTGCACCGCCAACGAGGGAGACTGCTTCGCTTCGCTCGCAGTGCCATGCCTGGGAGAAATTTTCGGGTGGACTCTTAGTCCAACCACAGACTCACCGGGCAATGATCTGACCCCATGACTTCTTCGTGAATCACCACGTCTCGCACGCGCGATACCAGACTCTCGGAAACCAGAAAATAATCCAGTCGCCATCCGATGTTCCGGCGGCGAGCATTGAAGCGGTACGTCCACCAGGTATACTGCACGCGCTCCGGGTACAGGTGACGGTACACATCCACGAAACCGTGCTCGAGGTACCGGTCTATCCAGGCTCGTTCCTCGGGAAGGAAACCGGACGTGTTGGCGTTTTCCTTCGGATTGCGCAGGTCAATAGGCCGATGGGCCGTATTGAAGTCCCCTGTAATGATTACCTGCTCCCCCGCCGCATGGAGCGAATCGCAAATCTCCAGGAGTCGAGCGTAGAACGCCAGTTTGTACTCCACACGCTCTTGCCCACGCTGACCGTTCGGAAAATACACGTTGAAAAGCAAAAACCCATCGTGCCGCGTGCGAATGAGGCGGCCTTCCACATCGAAGCGCGGCTCCCCCAACCCCAAGGTGACCTCCTGCGGCACCTCGCGCGTCCAGGTCGCCACCCCGCTGTAGCCCGGTCGCTCGGCAGGATTCCAGATGAGATGATAACCGGGCACCTCGCGCTGTGCCTCGCTCAATTGTTCCGGGCGCGCCTTGATCTCCTGCAGACACATCACGTCAGGCTGCTCGGCCAACACCCATTCCTTCAACCCCTTGCGTAACGCGGCACGCAGGCCGTTCACGTTCCAGGTAGTGATTCGCATTCTCGCTTAATCCTCTTCTCAGACGCTTTTATGGTAAACTTTTACTGCAAACGTCTTGCCGTTTGTCCACCGCGCCCAAGTGCAGGGATACCATGAGTACTCAATCCACCAAGCGCATCCTGTGTATTGAAGACGAACCCGAAATGATAGACCTGATCCGGCTGATCCTCAGCCGACGCGGGTTCGAGGTCATCGGCGCCTCCGGCGGCGTAGACGGGCTGCAAAAAGTCCGCGCGGAAATGCCCGACCTGGTCTTGCTCGATTTAATGATGCCGGACATGGACGGTTGGGAAGTATACCAGCAAATGAAAGCCGACGAGAAGACGAAAAACATCCCCGTCATCGTCGTCACCGCCAAAGCCCAAAGCATAGACAAAGTATTGGGGCTGCACATCGCCAAAGTGGACGATTACATCACAAAACCCTTCAGCCCCCAGGAACTTCTGGCCAGCGTTGAAAACGTCCTGGCACGGAGCGAGGGCGCATCAAAAGCATGACAAGGGCGGCGGGACTTCGCCGCCCTGTTTACACAGCGTGCCGTATGCCTCGCATTGTAGAAATACGCAACCTGAACCGCCCAGAACTCCCCCCTCTCCACGCCACGTATTGCGATACTTTCCTCTGCCGGCTGCGCGGCCTGATGTTCCGCCGCAGCCTTGACGTAGATGAAGGCCTCCTCCTGGTACAGGGGCGCGAAAGCCGCCTGGACGCGGCCATCCACATGCTGGCCGTCGGCATGGAACTGACCGTCGTCTGGCTCGATAATTCAGGCAACGTGGTGGACAAAGTCCTGGCACAACCCTGGCGACCTTTCTACCTTCCGCACTCCCCCGCCCGCTACATTCTGGAATGCCACCCCCGGCGATGGGAGCACTTCCACATCGGCGAGCAAATACACATCGGACATGACTAGACGCACCATTCTCCTCTTCCTTCTGTCCCTGCTACTCATCATCCCCCCAAAACCCGCCGCCGCCCAAACGCCAACCCCCGGCAGCGGCCCCATCTACATCGTCCAGGAAGGAGATACCCTCTGGAGCATCGCACTGCGCTTCAACATCACGGTGGATGAACTCATCGCCGCCAACCCGGATATCAACCCCAATCTCCTCAGCGTGGGGCAGGAACTGGTCATCCCCGGTCTGGAGGGCATCCAGGGCATCTTGCGGACGGAGACCATCGCCCTCGGCGATACCTTCCGCGGCCTGATGCGACGTACCCAGGCGGATGTGGACATCTTACAGCGACTGAACCACCTCGTCAGCCCGACAGAACTCTACGTGGGGGCCAGTTTCATCATCCCCGAACGGGAAAACGCAACGCCCCTGACCCCGCGCGGCGTCCTCGCCCCGGGCGAGAGTCTCCTCGAACTGGCCGTCCGCGCCGAAAGCGACCCCTGGGCTCTGACACGCTTCAACGACCTGGAAGGAACCTGGGCGGCCATCCCCGGTGACGTGCTCTACGCCCCGGCCAGCGAGAACGAGGGAGAGAACACGGTCGGTACGCTGCCGCCGGTCTTCGCCTCGGCGGAGGTCGGCCCCCTGCCGCTCAAACAGGGAGGGACGGCAGAGATACGCGTCCGTCTCGCCCAACCCGCCACCCTGAGCGGTCTTCTGGTGGACAAGCCGTTGCACTTCTTTCCCCTGCAAGGGGACACCTACGTGGCCTTGCAAGGTGTCCATGCCATGCTCGAGCCGGGGCCCTACCCCATGCGCCTGGAAGCCACCCTGGAAGACGGCAGCACCCAGGCCTTCGAGCAAATGGTGCTCGTCGTCTCCGGGAACTACCCCAAAGATCCCCCCCTAATCGTAGACCCGGAGACGATTGACCCCTCGGTTACCGAACCGGAAGAGGAGTTGATCCGCTCCCTCGTGGAAGCCGCCACGCCGACTCGCTGGTGGGAGGATATCTTCGCCAGCCCGGCCTCCCTCTACCCCGAGCAAAACTGCTTCACCTCGCGATACGGCAATCGCCGCTCCTACAACGGCGGGCCATACGACCGCTTCCATACCGGCCTGGATTTCTGCGGTGGTGAAGGGCTGCCGATCACCGCGCCCGCGCCCGGCATCGTCGTCTTCGCCGGGCCGCTCACCGTGCGCGGCAACGCCACCATCATAGATCACGGCTGGGGTGTCTATAGTGGCTTCTGGCATCAATCGGAGATTCGCGTCCAGGTCGGCGAGCAGGTGGAAACCGGCCAGGTCATCGGCCTTGTCGGCGGAACGGGGCGCGTCACCGGAGCGCATCTTCATTGGGAAATCTGGGTTAACGGTGTACAGGTAGACCCCATGGACTGGCTGGAGGAAAAATTCCCCCACGATTAGGTTGCCTTTCGTGGGTAAATATGCTAAACTTTCCCCCAGCCTCTGCCACCATCACGGAGCAAGCGATGAACTCCCTGGTCAATCTCCTTAAGCAAAGCGACATTTTCTACCAGTTCACCCCCACCCAACTGGAACTGGTAGCCAACTTGTGCCGCGAGGAGACCTATCAAGCGGGAGAAATCATCTTTGAAGAGAACAGCGATAGCAAAGAACTCTATGTCATCGCTCAGGGGGAAGTTGAAATCGTCCTCAGCCCCGGCCTGATCAGCGCGCCGGATGCCGATACCGCCCAAAAAGAGACCACCATCGCCGTGTTACGTCGCGGTCAATCGTTCGGTGAGGTCGCCCTCGTGGACGAGGGTCTGCGCTCCGCAACCGCTCGCGCCGCCCAGAAGGACACCCGCCTTCTGGTGATCCCCCGCGACAAATTGATCATGCTCTGCGAAACATACCCTCAACTGGGGTACCGCCTGATGACCAACCTCGCCGCCGACCTGGCGATGAAAATCCGCAACACCGACCTGCGCATCCGCGAGCACCTGCTCTATCAACCGCAGCGCAAGGAACAATAAAAAATCCGTAAAAGGTGAAGAAAGACACTTGACCTCGACAATAAATCCCTGTAGGATGTAAAGATGACATTGCCCGTTTCCGTGTGTGGAAACGCGCGAATTGCCATCCGGCCACGCGAGGCCGGGGAGATTCGTACCCTCCCCGCCTCAGTTTGCAGACGTGTGGAAGGAGGTGATGCCCAGCAGAACGAGGAGAGAGAACATCTGCCCACCCTTTTGGCCTCCGTTGACAAACGGGGCAGCAGACTATCAACACTCACACCGACTTTACTTAGCAAATTAGGAGGAGGAAGAAAATGTCCAAGCGTGCTCTCCTGCTAATCGTCACCGTGTTGATCGTTGCCAGCGTGGTTCTCGCGGCCTGCGGCCCGGCGTAATCAACGAGGCAACCATTCCCATAATTTACTGGAGGAGGAAGAAATATGTCTAAACGGATCTTTCTAATTGCATCGGTGCTGATCGTTGCCAGCATGGTCCTGGCAGCCTGCGGCCCGAAGAAACCGGCCTTCGAATGCACCGATGCCATCGGCTGTGTGGACATCGCCCCCGATGAACCCGTCCATATCGCCTACATGCTGACCGTCTCCGGCGCAACCGCCTTCCTGGGCGAGGACTCCAAAGGCGCCATTGAGATCGCCATTGACGATCGCGGCGGCAAACTGCTCGGTCACGATATCCTGTTGACCGGCGAGGACTCCCTGTGCAGCGCCGAAGGTGGTCAGACCGCGGCCACCAAGGTCGCCGCCGACCCCACCATCGTGGGTGTGATCGGCACGAACTGCTCCAGCGCGGCCACAGCCGCGATTGAGACCATCAGCAACGCCGGTCTGGTGATGCTCTCACCCTCCAACACCGCTCCCGCCCTGACCATCGAAGGTGAGACCTGGCAGCCCGGCTACTTCCGCGTTTGCCACACCGACCTGTTCCAGGGTCGTGTCGCAGCGGACTTCGCCTACAACGAACTGGGCGCCCGCACCGCCGCCACCATCCATGACGGCAGCCCCTACGCCGACCAGTTGCAGCAGGTGTTTGCCGCCCGCTTCAAAGAACTGGGTGGCGAGATCACCTTCCAGGGTGCCGTCAACGTGGGTGACACCGACATGCGCGCCATCCTGACCACCGTGGCTGCCGATCAGCCGGACGTGCTCTACTTCCCCATCTTCGAGCCGGAAGGCGACTTCATCGTCGCACAGTCCTCCGAGATCGCCGGCCTGGAGAACACCGTCCTGATGGGCGCCGACGGCCTGCTGGCCGACTCCTTCCCGGAGAACGCCGGGCCAAACGTGGTCGGCATGTACCTCTCCGGCCCGTACGTCACCGGCGCGGCCTATGATGAATTCCTGGCCAAGTGGGATAAGAAGTTCGGCGGCGTGCCCCCCAGCGGCTTCCACGCCTTCGCCTACGACGCCACCAACATCCTGTTCAACGCCATCGAGAAGGTCGCCGTTGTGGAGGATGACGGCACGGTGCACATCGGTCGCCAGGCCCTGCGTGACGCCATCACCGCCACATCCGGCTACAAAGGCCTGACCGGCACGCTGGACTGCGGCGATGACGACTACAGCGCCTTCGGCATCGACAAACCCAGCCACGGCGACTGCTCCACCGGTGAGGCGCTGGGCATCTTCCAGATCACGGAAGAGGAACTGAACGGCAACTGGCCGCCTCCGGTGGTCTACACGCCGTAGCAAGAAAGCACTGTAGCACCGTGGTAACCTCAAAGGTTTACCCGGAGTAGTGCGAAAGGGGGTGAGCCGGAGAAGCGAAATTCTCCGGCTCACCTCATGTTTGATTCCCACATGTGAGAGGACCTCGATGCTTAAACGATACCTCGAACGTTTCTCCTGGGTTGACTTTTTCCTGCGATTATTCCAGATTGCCATCATCGTGGCCCTGGTTGTTGGCGTGACGAACACGCTGCGATCCGGAAAATACACCATCGAGCAATGGGTCACGCTGATCTTTGCCGGCCTGGCACAAGGCAGTATCTATGCTCTGATCGCTCTGGGGTACACACTCGTCTATGGCATCCTGTTGATGATCAACTTCGCCCATGGCGATGTGTACATGGCCGGAGCGTTTACCGCTGTCTTCCTGGCTCAGAGCCTTTCCGTGACTGGTTTCCTGGAGCGCCACCCTGTCTGGTCGCTGCTTGCGCTCATTGCCCTGGCCTCTACGGTATCCATGGTATTGAACGTCATCGTGGAGCGCGTGGCCTATCGCCCCCTGCGCAACGCCCCGCGCCTGGTGCCGTTGATCACAGCAATCGGCGCTTCTTTCACAATCGAGTACTCTTTCCGCGGCCTGTACGGCGCCGAATTCCGTGCCTATCCCCCTGTGCCGGCGCTCAGCGGGACAATCCATATCGGCGGCTTTGAGGTCCCCATCGTACAAATTGTGGTGCTGATCGCCGCCGTAGTCCTGATGATTGCCCTTTACCTTTTCATTGAGCGCACCAAAATCGGCAAGGCCATGCGCGCCGTTTCGGAAGATAAAGACGTCGCCCGACTGATGGGGATTGACGTAGACCGCACCATCGCCATTACCTTTGCCGTCGGCGGTGCATTGGCCGGTGCAGCGGGCATCTTCAACGGCCTTTTCCGCCCTCAAGGCGTGTTCTTCTTCATGGGCTTCATTCCGGGCATCAAAGCCTTCACCGCAGCCGTCCTGGGCGGCATTGGCAACGTTCCCGGCGCCATGTTCGGTGGGTTGATCCTGGGCGTAATCGAATCCGTCTTCCCCAACCTGATGCTGGAAGGCCTGGGCATCCCTGCCGTCAACCAACTGCGCGACGCCTTTGCCTTCACCATCCTGGTCATGATCCTGATCTTCCGCCCGCAGGGCATCTTTGGTGAACGCCTGGCAGAAAAGAAAGCGTGAGGCGAGAGAAGATTATGGAAACCAAAAAACAAACCGTCGGACAAGTCATTCTGCGCAACGGCTTCCTCGGAGGCGTAATCGTCCTCTACATTGCCATGGTAGGCCTGGTCGAGGCCTTTTCCGAGCGCAACCTGATCGGTACCTTCCTCTCTCTGGGCTTTGTCTTCCTGGTCGCGGGAACCATCGCGGCCGGTTACCTGGCTGCCAGAGCACTTGAGGACAAGTCAAGCGGTATCAAACTGCTGGCCGGTCTGGCCACAGGCGCGCTCACTGCTGTCCCATTAATCATCATCGCCGCCGTTATTGACGCCTTTGTCATCAACGTCCCGCCCTGGCATGAGATTTTCGAGTTGCGCAAGATGTTCGTTCATCTCTCCCCCTTCCTGTTCGAAACCATTACGCTCGGCATGGGACTGGGGGTAGGCTCACTC
>RFJH01000261.1 GCA_003694975.1 Anaerolineae bacterium
CGATTGGCTTTGAGAGGGATGTGAATGAGGGTGCGCAATCCGCTGCGGCGCAGGGGTTCCCAGAGAGGTCGATCCGCCTCCTCATCGCCGTGGGTGATCAGGGGCCAGCCACGCGCCGAGACCTGGCCGCAGGCGCTCTCGTTGAGGCGCAGAATGCGCGCCGTGCGGGTGGTCTCCGCCGAGAGGTTCAGGTAGGCACGCAGCATGAGGGCGTCGTTTTCCTGGCGGAGGTAAATCGCTCCGGCGTCCATGTGGGTGACCTCCACAACGGTCTGCAAGGCCATTTGCAGCACCTCGTCCAGGTCGAGAGAACTGCCCACGGCGAGCGTGACGCGATACATGGCGCTCAGTTCCTCGTTCCGACGCCGGAGAGATTGCTGTGCCCGCTGTTGGGCGGTGACATCGTGCATGACCTCGACGACTTCCTCGACCGGGCCGTTCCCGCACTGCAATGGCGAGGCGACGATCTCCACATAGCGTTTCGTCCCATCACCGGCCGGGTGGACGTGAAGCGCCGTCGCGGCGCGTCCGCTGCTCAGCACCTCCCGCACGGGGCACGGACACTCGCTCGCGGCACACGGCTTTCCCCCGTGATTGACCACGTGGCAGGGCAAACCGGCGACCGGCCCGTTGCGCCCCTCGTCCCACCGCTCTCGGACGGCCTTGTTCGCCCACTTCAGCCGCATATCTCGCCCGACGATGATAATCTCATCGTGCAGGCTTTCCAGGACGGCACGCCAATACGTTTCCATATTCAGACCAACCTGACCATCAGACCAACCGACCCACCAAACCACTATCCCTCTTCATCCTCCAAAGAAGGAAAAACATACAATTCCTGACACAAGGCACAATTCGCCAGGCACAGTTCCGGTCGCCCCTGTTCCAGGAGGCAGCGGGGGGTTGGGGAGGCCGGAGGGGTTTCGGACGATGCAGTCTCTTCGGCAGGGCGAGGAGGCACTTCGGCCTCAGGGAGCGGCGTGTTCATAGCCACGGCACCACGTTGTGCTCGATAACCAGGTCAACGAAGTCTTCGTAGGTGATGACGCGGACGCCTTCCACCAGGTTGGAAAGGCCACGGGCTTCCAGGTCGCTTTGCAGGGCGTAGATGGGGTGGGCCTGCAAGGCGGCGTGCAGACGCTCCTCGAAGGCGGTGCCCGCGGCGGCAGCGTAGACGCCGTCTTCATAGAGCAGGATAGGGGACCCCGCCGGCGCCACTTGCAGGCAGCGCTCCAGGTTTGGGGAAGCGAAGGGGGATTTGTTGACCGTGTATAACATGGCTCTCTCCATCAGAACGGCAGCACGGCGGCGTGTTCCTCGAACAGCGCGGCCAGGGCGGCGCGATCGATGACCTGGGGTTGGATGACCAGATCGTCCAGCGTCAGCCCGCGCTCCTTCAGCGAATCTTCCAGGACGTAAAAGCGATGCACCTCGAAATCCGGCAGGGCGGGGAACGTCTGGGCGACCTGTTTCACCTGCAACGCCTTGGGGTTCTGGTTACGCGTGATGACGTACACGCCGTCGTCCACGAAGGCGACGCCCAGGTCCAGTTCGTATGCGCCCATGATGAGCAGGGTTTGCAGCCCCTCGAAGGCGTAAAACGTGCCGTAGGGAGCGTGGCGCATGACCACAAGGACTTTTTTCATGGCTTCCGCACTCATGGGGTTCTCCTATCCGCCAAAGGTGACCAGGCGATCCGATTCCTGGATCATCAGCGCCAGTTGTCCCAGCCCGGCGATACGAAAGCCGGGCAGGGCCAGGTCTTCGTTCATGCCGCGCCAGGTGGAGGCGGCGATGCAGGCCACGAAATCCAGGTTGTGTTCCTGCTGCAATTGCGTCCACAGGGTGCCCAGGTTGCGCTCGCCGGGGGGCTTCTGGTATTTGTTCGCGTTGTGGACGCCGTTCATGTAGAAGAAGATGCCACGGATTTGGTGTCCCTTTTCCAGGACGGCTCTGGCGAAGCGGTAGGCGCTATCGGCGGCCTGTCGCTGGTAGGGGGATTCCAGGACGAGAATGCTGAATCTCATGGGAGACCTCCTGAAGCGATGGGGTGAAGGGGATGTTCAGCAGACTGGCCGCACATTGGGGATAGCGGGGGCACGGCCAGGTGGAGACCGGCGTCTGTAATTGAAGCACCGGCGAACGCAGCACTTTTTTGACCAGGGCACGGCTGAGCGCCTGGATGACCTCCCGTTGCTCCGGGCGGAGGTCACCCAGACGGCGCAACGCCTTCTCGACTTCTGCCTGGCGGACGGCCTCGGCCTGTTCCTGCAAGCGACGCAGCAGGGGCGCCGCGCGGCGACGTTGCAGCCATTCCATGAATGCCCCGGCGGCCTCGGTGATGAGCACCAGGGCGCGGTCGGCTTCCTGCTGGCGGTGGCGCAGGGCCCGGTCGCAGACGCCCTTCAGGTCGTCGATGTTGTACAGTTCCACGCCGGGGAGTCCGGCCACGGTGGCCTCGATATCGCGCGGCACGGCGATATCGATCAGGAAGAGAGGACGGCGGTCGCGTGCCTTCAGTGCGCGCTGCACCTGCTCGCGGTACAAAACAAGATGAGGCGCGCCCGAGGCGCAGACGACCACGTCCACGCGCGGCAAACAGGCTTCGACCTGCTCGAAGCGGATGGCCTCCCCGCCCAACGCCTCGGCCAGCGCCTGTGCCCGCCGGTAGGTGCGGTTCGCCACGATCACCGGCCCCATGCCGTTCTGCGTCAGCCCCCTGGCGACCAGGGTCGCCATCTCTCCGGCGCCGATGATGAGCACGCGGCGGGGTTGAACGCCCTGCCCGTCGAAGAACGAACGGGCCAGGTCTGCCGCCGCCTGTCCGATGGACAGGTGATGTTGACCGATGCGCGTGCGGCTGCGTACCTGTTTCCCTACGTGCAAGGCTTCCTGAAACAGGCGGTGGAGCACCGGGCCGACGGTGTGCGCCTCGGCGGCGGTTTCCAGGGCGCGCTTCACCTGTCCCAGGATTTGCGGCTCGCCCAGCAGCATGGAATCCAGACCGGCGGCCACAGTGAAGAGATGACGCACCGCCACGTGATTCTCGTGACTGTAAAAGTTTTCCAGCAACACTTTGTGAGAAAGAGAACAGGTTTGGTGCAAAAAACGCCGCAGGGTATCCTGCGGCGCTCCCACGGCATAGATTTCCGTCCGGTTGCAGGTGCAGAGGAGTACCACTTCCTCACAACCCTCCCTGCTTAACCGGATGAGCATACTACGAAGCTGCTCACCTGCAAAGGCAACCTGCTCTCGAACGGTGAGCGGTGCGGTCTTGAAACTGACTCCCAGCAGGGTAATCATCAGGCCCTCTCCAGGGAAGCCAGGCCGGCAACGGCGTTGACGAACCCCGGCGCCCACGTCGGGGTTGCCAGGGCGTGCAGGTGGGTGTACCCGGCCAGCACGTTGCGATAGCGTATCCCATCTGCCTCGCCGTTGATGCCGTGACCGCGTTGCACGCGATAGGCGAAGCGGGCGTGGTCCAGGTCCCGCAGGCGCGAGTGGTGGAACTCATGGCCGCGCACCCCTTGCTCCGGCGGAAGCCAGGGATGCTCTCCGGTAGTGACCAGATGAACGTAGCCATGTCCCTGAGGGCGCGGCGTCATCTCCACGTCGCAGGGCAGGGCGCCGACCATGGGCCGCGTGGTCGTTCCCCACGTCAGCGAGCGGGCCAGGTACATCAGGCCGCCGCACTCGGCATAGACCGGCATCCCGGCCTCGATGGCCGCGCGGAGGTCCGCTCGCAGCCCCGCGTTCGCCGCCAGCGCGTCCATGAACACTTCGGGGAAGCCGCCGCCCAGGTAGAGACCGTCCACGGCGGGCAGGGAGGGGGTCTCCAGGGGGCTGAAGAAGACCAGGTCGGCGCCGGCGGCTTGCAGGGCCTCCAGGTTTTCCGGGTAGTAGAAATGGAAGGCGGCATCGCGCGCGACCCCGATGCGGCAACGGGCGGAGGCCGACGGAGAAACGGCGCGCGGGGCGGGCAAGTCCTCCAGCGGGGGCGCGCTACGGGCCAGGCGCAAAACGGCGTCCAGGTC
>RFJH01000262.1 GCA_003694975.1 Anaerolineae bacterium
ACCATCGGCCGCGTCAACCAACGACTCACCGGCGACGAGCGCCAACAGGTCCGCGAGGCGCTTGGCAACGCCCAGGTCGGCGCGCTGGGGCGGGCAACCGTGGAGGCAGTCCACCTCTTCCGCAGCGACCTGAGGCCCGAAGGCGCGGTGTACACCCGTCTGTTCTCCGCCGCCCTGGGAAAATCACAAACCTTATGAGTGAGGTGTCACCTGAACGCATTGGAAATCGCCCATACCATCGTTAACTCCCTGGAACAAAAAAAGGGTGAGGATATCCTGCTCCTCGACTTGCGAGGGATCGCCTCGTTCACCGACTACTTCGTCATCTGCACCGGAACCAGCGACCGCATGCTGGACGCCCTGGTAGAAGCCGTGCTGAAAGACGTGCGCAAACAACATCACAAAAAGGGACAACCGGAGGGGACTTCCATGGAAGGATGGGTGGTGATTGACTACGGCAACGTGGTGGTACACATTTTCTCCCCCGATCAGCGCGCCTACTACGATCTGGAATCCCTGTGGCATGAGGGGAAAGTCCTCCTGCATCTCCAATAACCCCGCTCCGGCACTCTCACCACAAAAAGAACACGGCCTGACGCGCACACGTCAGGCCGTATAGATAACACCGCACAGGAGGTTCACTTCCCTTCGAACACCCAGCGGTCCACATCGCGTTCCCAGGACACCAACTCGTCCTCGCGGAACCAGAGTGCAACTTCCTGCTTGCCCGTCTCCACGCTATCCGAGGCGTGGGTCAGATTGCGCCCGACCTCCAAAGCAAAGTCGTGACGGATGGAGCCGGGAGCAGCCTCTGTGGGGCGGGTGGCGCCCATCGTTTGTCGCACGGCGGCGACCGCGTTCGGCCCTTCCCAGACCATCGCCATGACCGGAGCGGAGGTAATGTACTCGATCAACCCGTCATAAAACGGTTTCCCTTTATGCACGGCGTAATGCGTCTCGGCCAGTTCACGACTCACCCACAGGAACTTGGCCGCCACCAGACGCAGGCCGCGCCGCTCCAGCCGCGAAATAACCTCTCCGATCAGGCCACGTTGCACACCATCGGGTTTGACGAGCACCAGAGTTCGTTCCATGAATTGCCTCCAGAAACACAAAATAGAAGGGCACGGCCTCGCGTGCCCCATCAGGCTTTTCCGAGCCTGAACTTAGCGCAACAACTCCTCCGCCTTGGTATACGCGTCCAGCGCATCTTGCAAACGGTTGGCCCTCATATAAGCATCGCCCAACGTCTGCCAGATCATCACATCCACCGGGTAGCGGTACAGCGCCTCACGCAGGTCGTAAACCACCTCCTCCAGCAAGCGTCCTTTCTTGATCAGAACGCTATACTCCTGCAGAGCAGCGTTAATATCGCCCGCGTTGAGCAACTGTTGCGCCCGTGCCAGCGTGGCATCCAGTGCCTGCAGCGAGCCGGTACGCCGCGGGGGAATGACTTGAGGAGGCGTCTCCTTTGCCTCCGGCGGCGATACAGGGGGAGGGGCTTCAGGAGCGCCTTCTCCCGCCTGGACCTGCGGAGCAGTCTCCGGTCTCTCCTCCATTGTCCCCACAGGCCGCCACTCGGACGGTGCAGTCGGCTGAGGAGGCGTTTCCACTGCCGGCTCCTCCTCCCCCATTTCGCCTCGTAACCACTCCGGCAATTCTTCTTCGGCAGGAGGAACTTCGGGTTCAGAGGGCGTGGGACCGAGGTCACTCAACCATTCCGGCACCTCTGTCTCGGCTGCGGCGGTGCCCTCCGTCGCCACCTCCGGCTCGGGAGAAGTGTCTTCCAGCCCGCTCAGCCACTCAGGCACCTCGGTTTCGAGAGCAGGTGACTCCGCTTCGGATTCCTCAGCCGGAGGCGCCTCAGGGGCTTCTGGTGCTATATCACGCAGCCAGTCGGGCACTTCCTCCTCAGGAGAGGGGGGAGAGGGTGGCTGGGAAGGTTCTTCTACCGTCGCAGCAGGGGTCTCTGCGGTCTCTGTTTCCTCCAAACCCTCAAGCCAGGCAGCAATCTCCTCTTCCGGCGTAGCCGGGGGCGTTTCACCGCTCTCTTGAGCCACCTGCTCAGCGGGTTCGAGGGAAGAAGTCGGCGTCTCCTCACCGGATTGTGTGCCCTGTTCTGTCAGTTCCCGCAACCACACACCGGTCGCGTCCTCCTCGGCAGGGGGTTCGCCCTCCGGGGAAACAGAGGGTTGCCCCATGGCCTCCTGAATCCACTCCGGTGGAGTTTCGGTGCGCTCTTGCGGGTTGGTAATCAACTCCTCGGCCTTCGCACCCTGCTTGGCCGCCAGACTCTCCAGCCATGCCAGAGCAGCGTCCTGGTCTTCCAGGGAAGTACCCAGGTCTCCCAGGTCACCTTGCGCAGCCGGCTCCGACTCCGAGGCGGGCGTCTTCTCCGCCTCCTGCCCTTCGGCCTCCTGCTGGGCTTCGGGAGGGGCGAGTTTCTTCACCCAATCAGGCAATTCGGGGCGTTCCAGTTCTTCCTCATCCACGGCTTCCTCCTGCGGTTCAAACGCCTGTGGCGGCTCTCCGGCCTCGCTTGCTTCCCCCGTCGCCTTTGTCCAGCCGGCCTCTCGCAACCACGGTGGGATTTCGTCCTCTTCATCGCTTTCCTGAGCAGGCTGGGGTTGATGCTCAACAGCGGGCTGGAGTTGGGATGGAGCCTCAGCCTCGGCGCGCTCTTCCTTCAATTTGATCCCCAGCGAATCGGTCCAACCGGGCTGTAGGGGCATCTCTTGCCCCGCTTTCCATTCCAGACGTTCCACACTGACCGCCGCATCGGGAACGCTATCTGTGTCAAAGAGCGAACCTTTGACAAACAGGGAATAGGGATCCAGTTCACCGACGCGCCGACGATACGTCTGTGTGCTCTCCGCGCGCGCGGTGCCCGGCAGGATCTCCGCCAGGATACGGTTGGCATCCAGGCAATAGGGGTAGTTCTTCAGCAAGGCCGCGCTGATCTCTGAGGCCTCCACATGCTGCCCGGCCTTGAAATAAGCCCGCGCCAGCAACACCTGCATATCCACGCGGTTTGGGTCCTCGGCCAGGATGGCTCGGATTTCTCCAATGGCCTGAGGGTAGAGTTCCCCCTGTACGTACATATGCGCCAGCGCGCCGCGCGTCATGCGAATACGAGGCGGCTCCACCCCGTCGCGGCGACCGTAGAGACGGCGCAACTCCGCCTCAATCGCCGCGTTCGAGGGCTGGATTTCAAAGGCGCGCTCCATGTGCCAGATGGCCTCATCCAGTTTGCCCTCATCATCACGGATAATGCTCATCCCCACATGGGCAACGAAATCGTCCGGAACGGCCATGAGCAAACGCTGGAAGATATCCGCCGCATCCTCGTACCTTCGCCCTTCCAGATATGCCTTCCCCAGCAAACGATACGTATCCACATGCTTGGGGAACGTTTTTAAAATATGAAGACAATGAGCAATCGCCTCATCGAGCCGCTCTTGCTCGATCAGGCTTTCAATCTCCCGGTTGTAGATACGGAGGGACACCTTTGCCATGGCCGTTCTCCATCTTATAGTATGCCCTATTCGTCGAAATTATGCAAGCATCCGCCCGTCTTACGAATAAAACAAGGGCAACGGCTCGACCGGCTCATCCACGATGCGATGCGCCTCCAGGACTCGCTGCCGCGCCTCCTCCAACCGACTCAACTCGTTCGCGTGGACGGTGAAGAGGGGGTCTCCCGCATCCACTTTATCGCCGACTTTGTGATGGACGACGAAGCCGACCGCGTGATCAATCGGATCGCCTTTCTTCGCCCGACCCGCGCCGAGCAGCACCGCCGTCTCACCCACGATTCGCGCGTGGACCTGAGCCAGGTACCCGCTTCGAGGCGACTCCACCACCTCGACGTAGCGCGCGCGCGGCAGACGGTCCGGGTCGTCCACACAAGAGAGGTCCCCACCCTGCGCGCGGACGAGTTGACGGAACTTCTCAAACGCGCTCCCGTCACCGAGCGCCTCCTCCGCCATACGACGGCCGGTCTCCAGATCGTTCGCGCGTCCGCCCAGCACCAGCATGTGCGCGCTGACGTGCAAACAGTGAGCGCGGAAATCCACCGGCCCGCCGCCATGCAACGTCTCGATGGCCTCGCGCACCTCCAGCGCGTTGCCCACGGCGTGGCCGAGGGGTTGATTCATGTCCGAGAGCAGCGCGACCACCTTTCGTCCGGCGTGCTCCCCGATGGAGACCATCAAAGAGGCCAGTTGGCGCGCCTCGTCCAGAGTCCGCATGAAAGCGCCCAGGCCGGTCTTCACGTCCAGAACGATGGCCTGCGCGCCGGCCGCGATTTTCTTGCTCATGATGGACGAGGCAATCAGTGGAATGGACGGCACGGTGCCGGTCACGTCGCGCAGGGCGTAAAGTTTCCCGTCGGCTGGGGCCAGGTCGGCGCTCTGACCGGTCAGAACGATGCCGATCTCGCCCAACTGGCGCTTGAATTCCTTCGTCGTCAGATCGCAGCGATAGCCGGGGATGGATTCCATTTTATCCAGCGTGCCACCGCTGAATCCCAACCCCCGCCCGGACATCTTCCCCACCGGCAAGCCGCAGGCCGCGACCACAGGCAACACGACAAGAGTGGTCTTATCGCCCACGCCACCGGAGGAGTGTTTGTCTACGGCGATATCTACCACGTCGGAGAGGTCGAGCACATCGCCGGAATAGGCCATCACCAGAGTCAGGTCGGCGGTTTCGCGTGGCGTCATGCCGTTCAGGAGAACGGCCATCGCCCAGGCCGAAGCCTGGTAATCGGGGATTTCGCCGCGCGTGAAGCCCTGAACGAAGAACTCGATCTCCTCACGCGTCAATTCCTGTTTATCGCGTTTCTTGATGATGATATCTACGGCGCGCATAGAAACTCCCAGGCAAGTTTTCAGTTCGGAACAAAGAAAGCAGGATCTTATCCACGCAAGGCTATTTTATCCCAGTTTCCACTTGTGTGCATCGTTTATGCCAGTCCCCCAGCAATCGCGTGAGCCGAGACGGCCACCGGGCAAACTCACCTCTTTAGCAACCCAACGGCTCTGAGAAAATTCTGCGTCATACGCGCGCTGGCCCCCCAGAGCACTTCCCCATCGTAGGGATGATAACGGACGACCACGCCCTCTCGTGGCCGTCCGTCAATGAGGGGAGTGATTTCCTCCCAGTTCTCGCGCCGTGCCAGCCAGGACAGGGGGATGGTGAAGATACGTTTTACCTCCAGTGGCGCAGGGCGGAAGGGATACGGCCAGGGGATACGCCCCACCACCGGCGTGACGCGGTAGCGCGTGATGGTCACCACGTCGTTCAAGCGGCCCAGGAGATGCACGTCTTCAGGGCGCACGCCGATCTCTTCCTCGGCCTCGCGCAGTGCGGTCTGTTCTGGCTCCGTCTCTCCCTCGTCGCAGGCCCCACCCGGAAAAGAGACCTGTCCTTTGTGGCTCTCCACTTGGTCCGTGCGGCGCGTGTAGAGCAAATGCCATTCCCCCTCCCGCCACACCAGAGGCATCAACACCGCCGCGCACTGCAACGGCTCATCGGAGAGCGAAAGCGCGAAGGTGACATAGCCATCCGTGCTCAGCGGCTGCTGCGGGTCGTAGGCGGCGCGCAGGCGGCGTGCGATCAGGTCTTCGGTCAGATCGGGCAACATGGGAACAACGGGAGAGAACCCTCACTCCCCACGTACCGGACTGCCACAATAGGCACACTCGGCGGTCACATCGTCCAGCCACTCCACCTCGTCCGGGCGGAGGGGACCACCGCAGGCCGGGCAGTGGGTAGGCAGGGTCACTTTGCGTCGCGCGGCGCTCATCGGCGTACCGGCGGGCATCTCCGGCAGGGTTTCTTCGAGATAGGTCTCGATCTGCTGCGCCTCGGCGTTCAGGCCGCGCTCGTTCAACTCCCTCACCACGCGCCGACCAATGCGGTGGAGGGCCGGCCACTGTCCACGCGCGGCCAGCATCTCCAGCCCATAGCGGATGTGCTCCATCCCCTGCGCCGTCTCTCCGGCCAGAATGCGGGCCTGTCCGGCGCGCAGGTAGAGGTGCGGCGCGCGCGGGAGGCGACGCGTCTCCGCGCCACGCGCCAGGCGCTCAAAAGCCTCCGCCGCGGCGAGGTACTCTCCGGCGGCCATCCACGCGTTCGCCCGTCGGAGCGCGGGCGGGACTCGGGGCGGCGCGCCAAAGAGACGGCGTAAAGGGCGCAACGGTCTTCTCCTTCTCATGGCATCCTCTCTTCTTCATCGGTTGTCAGATTTTGTTCGGCGTTCAGTTCGCGGGCGCGTTCGTCCCCGCTCAGAGTCACCTTGCGGGCGAAGATCAGAAAGCCGGTGTGCGCCACCATGCGGTCGGTGGGGCGCAAGCGAGTCGGCTCCGGCTTGTAATAACGCAACAGAATCTCGCAGACCTCCACGAAGGCGAACTGATTGCGTCGCAGGGCGGTGAGCAACTTCGTGACCTGGTTGAAGGTCGGCAGGAGCGAGCCGAAGAAGCCACCCGGCTTGAGCGCGGCGCGCACCTGGGGGATGTACTCCCAGGGGTTGACCACGTCCAGGAAGAAGGCGTCCGCGTCGGTCTCGTCGAAGCCTTCGGCGATGTCGCGCAGTTTGAAGTCCACGCGCGCTTCGAGGCCGAGGCGTTCCACGTTGCGGCGCGCCAGTTCCTGCATCTCCGGGCGTTGTTCGTAGGAGACCACGCGTCCCTGCGGGCCGACGGCATAGGCCAGGGCGATGGTCAGCGAACCGGAGCCGGTGCCGGCCTCCAACACACGTTGACCCGGGCCAATGCCCATCGTGACGAGGATGAAGCCGATATCTTTCGGGTAGAGAATCTGCGTTCGACGCGGCAGGTCGCGCAACAGGTCGGCCAGGGAAGGTTGCAGGAGGAAAAAGGGGCTGCCTTGATGGCTGAAGACCTGCGTTCCCCAGGGTAGACCAATCAGGTCATCGTGTCGTAAGACGCCGCGATGGGTGTGCAGTTCCTTACCAGGGGTCAGCGTAATGAGAAAATACTTATGCCGCAGGCCGACCAGTTGTGCCAGGTCACCGGCCCGGGCGT
>RFJH01000263.1 GCA_003694975.1 Anaerolineae bacterium
AGAATCAAAAAAACGCCCGTCAGGGCATTAAGACACACCATCGTGTGTGCGATCATGCGGCACGTACCGAAAAACGTCAGAATCAAAAAATGCCCGTCAGGGCATTAAGGCGGGGTCGGCGACGGCAGTGCCGTCGCCGACCCAATTAAGTGGGTTGGAGGATGGATGAGGGACCACAGACCATCCATCGCCCAAAAACGCCTGTCAGGGCATTAAGCAGCCGTGTCTCCCCCAAACATGTGCAAAATCCTCTGTGAGACGGTTCGTCGCATACTCATCTTCTGGGGACAGGTGATCGGAATCTTGTTCCTCATCCTGCTCGCCGCATACCTGTTGGGCAGGTGACCCACATCCTCGGCACCGCCCACAGAAACAGCAGGATGTCAGCCTGCGCGTTCTGGGGATTTACCGGTTTGGTCGCCCAGGGGGGCATCCCGTACCGCAAGCCCTTTTCACCGCCAATGCGCCTCGGTGAGTTTTTCGGCTAAAATTAGGGAAAAGCACCCTGATTTATAGCCGAGTGTCACATCATCCCCATAGAGCCCGAAAAAATGTGCCTTTGGAGAGAGGGGAAGGGAGGCATGGTATGAAATCGGTCGGTCAAACACTTCGGAATCTGGTGGAGGGTATTGCGTGTCGCAAAACCGCCCCGGAATCCCCTCTGTTTCGAGCAGAAACGACCCGTCTATTCGCACTACTGACCGTGGAAAGCATCCTGGCCTTGCTCTCCCTGGTTTTCGCCATCCAGGACTGGATGGCCGGGGCCCGCGCGGCAGCGGTGCTTGAAGTGGCCTCCGGGATAGCGCTTCTCTTGATGACCCCCCTGTTTCGGCGCTACCTCCCCCCGGACGCGGTAGACATGGCAGAGTTAGGTCTTATCGCCGTGCTCATCCTGGGTATCACCTTTCAAGTGTTCCCATTGGATGCCATGGTGGCCACCCTGGTGCCTTTATTCCCCTTAATCGCCTCCCTGCTGCGATGGCGCGAAGGGTGGCCGTGGACCATTGCTTTTCTACCGTTGCACCTTCTGGTAAGTCTAGCGGGGGTGATCGCAGCCAGAGGTCACATCGGGCTGTTCATGCTAACAGCCTGGTCCCGGGATATCCAGCCCATCACTCAGAGGGCGATGCTCTACACACTCGCCGGAAGTTACCTGATCTATGTGGTTGTGGCATGGCTGAGCCGCGTTTTCGTCGTTATCGCTGAAGGGTATGCTCTGGCATGGCAGGAGGCGGCCCTTAAAGATCCTCTTACGGGGGCGTTGAACCGGCTCGCCTTTGAGGAGATTTATCGAGATCACTGCATCCCACAAGAAGGAAACCCTCTGCCGCGCATAGGGCTGATTCTTCTGGATATTGATGACTTCAAAGGTATCAACGATCAATTCGGACACAACGCAGGCGATGCCGTGCTTCGCGAGATGGCGGCTTTGTTGCGTCGCTCCCTCCGCATCACAGACCATCTCGTCCGATGGGGCGGCGAGGAGTTCCTGATCCTGCTACCGCGCACGAATTTACAGGGGGCTCACGAGTTGGCAGAGCGCCTGCGGATGAAAGTAGCCACCCATGTGTTCCCCGTGGAGCGCAAAGTGACAGCCAGTTTCGGTGTGACCGTTCTGACTGCCGGAGATACTCCGGAGACCTTTGTGCGTCGGGCCGATGAGTCGCTTTACCGGGCAAAGGAACGCGGAAAGAATCGAGTAGAGTACCTCCACCCTGAAGTCCCCATCTCAAACAAGGCTCTGGGGATGACTTCGGCTTGATATCTCGTCGAACAATGGAGGGGCGGCGCAACGAATCCTTCGTTGCACCATAAGGCGGGGAACTCAGCAAGAGGAAGAGGCCTCGTCCAGCATAGTGACCCTGTCTTCCTTATTGGGGACGACGCACAGGAACTCGAACGGCTCATCGCCGATGTTCTCGTACCAGTGGGGGACGCCTTCGGGGATGAAGACCACGTCGCCCGGCCGGACTTCGTAGACCCGGTCGCCGATGCCGATGCGGGCGCGGCCGCGAAGGACGTACTGTTCGTGCTCCACCGTGTTGGTGTGACGCGGGATGCCGCCTCCCGCTTCCATCACGAAGCGGCGCATGGCGAAATGCGGTCCCTCCTGGGACGAGATGAGCACCTGGATAGTGGTCTTCTTGCCGGCTGCCACCTCCTGGGCAGGGACATCGCGCGTGTGCTTGACGGACATGGGACCTCCTCGGGAAATTTGATCGGAACGGCTCTCATTATATCCTGCTTCGAGTCATTGCCGGAGGCGGGTCTCATGTGGCAAGATACATCCGAATCAAAGCAGTGATGCCCGACGGCGTGTCGGGCATCGTTTTGCATCCTTCAATTTGTGAGAGGATTACCGACCGGGGGCGGTGTTGCTCCAGTTGCCCATCCTGCCGGCAGGACCGAATCCCGGACCCCGAAAGGCGGGGCCGCTGCCGTCGCAGGCGCCGAAGCCGCCATAGGCACCTCGCCCCATGTGACTTTGCATCCACTCGGCCTGCTCAGGGGTCAGCAACCCCTCGGCGACGGCCTGCTCCAGCGCCTTTTGGCGGACGGTGAGCAGCAGGTCCCGAATCTCTTCGGGGCTGAGGCCTTGCGAGGCTGCGATTTGCCAGAGGGTCTCGCCGGCGTCGTGACGGGCTTCGACTTCCTCGGGAGTCAGTCCTACCGCCTCGGCGAATGCGGCGATCATCGCATCGTGCAAGGGACCCTCCTCGTCGCCCATCATGCCGTAGCCGTGGCCGTAGATCGGGCCATGGGCATAGGCGCTACCGACGATGCCCAGGCTGAGGGCGACGACGCCGAAGATGGCGAGAGCGAGAACGGTTTTCTTCATGGTACACACTCCTTTTCTGGATAGGGTGTTTCCCCGCGAGGGGGACGTTTTCCGTTGACGCTCTCAGGATACATCAGGCGCGTAAAGAGGCCGTGAAAGGAAGTTAAAGATTTGGCAAAGATCCGCGTGTATCGGAACGGCGCACCCATTTCACGGGCTGCTCCAGTTGGCGGCATACCAGCGCAGGTACTCCTCCACGTGCGCGCCCCAATAGGCCTCGCTGTGGTCACCGGCGTAGAGGCGCCATGTGTGGGGGATACCATATCGCGTAAGCAGTTCCTCGAAGAGTGAGGCGTAACCACGCTCGCTGTCGTTATCGCCGATGTCAATGAAAATGTGCGGCCAGTCTTCCGGGGGAATGGCTTGCACGCGCTCCTCCAGGAAAGGGCGGTCTTCGTAGAAAATGGCGGGGGAGTGAGCGCCCAACGCGCCGAACAGGTTCCAATGCTCCAGCACCAGATGGACCGCCCAGCCGCCGCCGCGCGAGAGACCACCGATGGCCCGGCCATCGCGGTTCGGCCGCGTGCGGTAGGTTTCGTCAATATAGGGGATCAGATCGTCCACGAGTCGTTGCCCGAACACCTCGCCTGCGGGGAGGTTCCAGTAACGGTCATCGGGGAAAATGATCAGGAAGGGAGGGACTTCGCCGGCAAGAATCAGGCGGTCTGCCACGGTCACGGCACCCAGGCGGAGCCACTGATCGTACGTGTACGTCTGGCCGTGGAGCAGGTAGAGGGTCGGATAACGCCGTTGAGGGGATTCGTCATAGCAAGGCGGCAGATAGACGCGAAAATAAAGCGGCGGGTTCAGTTCCAGCCTCCCTTCCTCCACCCTTCCCGGTTGGCTGAGGCAGGCCGGCGGCGTCGCAATCCGGAAGAACTCC
>RFJH01000264.1 GCA_003694975.1 Anaerolineae bacterium
ATGGAGCGCTCCTTATTTGAAACCGAGGTCGCCGATAACGGAGGTCAAATGCCCGGCGCCATCGGGACGTTTTCTCGCCCCCTCCAAAGCGCGGGGGTGGGTTCCTTCCCTCGCCTTCGATCTCGGCAACAACATCATCCCCCCAAAAGACTACCCGGTTCCTGCCGGCGTGCTTGGCCCGGTAGAGCGCCTGATCGGCGCGGCCAAGCAAGCCTTCCAGCGAGACTGTATCCTTGTCGATGTAAGCCGCGCCGATGCTGACGGTCAGCGAGACCGCACCGCCGGGGAAAAGGACGGGATGATCTGCGATGGCAGCGCGTAGACGCTCGGTGATCGTCTGGCCTGCAACCTGGTCGGTACGAGGGAGGAGCACGGCAAACTCCTCCCCGCCGTAGCGACCGAGCAGGTCCCCGGGACGCAGGCGACGCTTCAAGCGGAAAGCCACCTCGCGCAACACGTTATCCCCTGCGGCATGACCATAGCGGTCGTTGACCAACTTGAAGTGATCGATGTCAATCATCAGGGCGACCAGAGAGTCGCCCGGTTGCGCCCGTGCTGAAGCGAATATCACCCTGCCGTGCCGGAAAAAGTGTCGCCGATTGGGAATGCCGGTCAACGGATCGGTCGTTGCCCAACGCTCCAACTCAAGTTCGGCCCGTTTTCGCCACGTGATATCTTCCTTGATGGCGACGAAATGCGTGATTTCTCCCCCCTCGTTCCGCATTGGGGCAATGGTCATATACTCCCAGTAAAGTTCACCGTTCTTTTTGCGATTGGTCATCTCACCACGCCACACCTTGCCGCTCATAATCGTTTGCCACAAATCTTGATAGAACGCATCCGAATGTTGGCCCGACTTGAGCATGGCCGGCGTGTTGCCAATGGCTTCTTCCGCCGTATAGCCCGTGATTTGGGTGAAGGCCGGGTTAACGTACCGAATCACCCCTTTCGAATCGGTGATCACGATGGCGTTGGCGCTGAAAGTGATTGCCTTCTCCAGCAGCGCGAGCATTTCCTTGCTTTGCCCTATTGCTTCAAGGGGAGAGGCTTGATCTTGTTCGGTAGGTTTTCTCTCTGACGAGCACATAGCCTTCACCTCCATACGAAAAAGCGCCTGGTGTCCTCCCGCCGGCTGGACGCGCTATCGGGCGGCAACGATCCAACCGGCGAGAGGAGATCGGCCTTAATTCTCCGCTTCACATTGCGGACCCGTCTCCGGGATGCTCACCTGGACCTCATCGCTATTGGCATCTGCTTTGACGTTCGTAACGGTGATGCCGCAATAAGTCAGCGATTCGCCTTTGGCCAGAGGGGCGTTCTCGAAGAGAGGGTCATCACTTCGGATTGGGAGCACCTGGATGGGGCCATAACCGGTTCTGATGGACGTATCCACCACGTAAACCAATGCGCCTTCTTTGGGAATCGCCTTGTCGTAACCCATTGCTCGACGACTTTCGACCACGAGAGCAGAGGTTTTTCCCAGCGGCACCATCACCGCCTTCGTGCCACCTTCCCGCTCGATGGCGGAAATCGTGGTCGTGCGCTCCCCGCTCGTCTGGCAAGAGATTTGCTCATCATCCAGCCAGCCCAATTGCCAGCGCTCGAAGGCAAAATATTCCGGAGCCTTCTGCCCGATGTCGTTCATCAGACTCCAGATGCCCGTAAAGCGCGAAGCCGCGTAAGGATCGTCACTTTGGTTCTCCCAGGTGGCATCGAAAGCATACAGATCCACCAGAGAAAGGCTATGTCCCATTTCGTGATTGAGCCACCGAAAGCCCCAGTAGAGCAGGTCGTTCCCCGAGGTCACCCCGCTGGTGATCTCCCCTTCAGCGGTTCTGATGGAAGTGCGGGGCGCGGCCGGGCCAAATTCGGGCGCGGTGGCATCCGGGTTGGCCAGAACAAGGAGCATATCGGCGTCGCTGAAATCCACCTCCGGGTCGGCCAGGTCCACCGCTTCCTGCATGAAGGCGTCATGGCCTTGACCGCTGCGAATGGCCTCGCCATAGTGCGCAGAAGGCTGGCTGAGACGCAGCCACTTCAGGTGGGGCACCAGCTCCAGGTGCATTTTCCCGTAAGAAACGTGGTCGAAGAATTCCACCGCGCCGGGGTTGACGATGGCAAAGACTTCCTCAGGGGATTTTTGCGCGGGGGCATCGGGAAAATCCACAAACAGCACGACAGCCTTCACCGTGCCGATGCTGGGCAGGTACCAGTCCGCGCGTGGAATCCCCAGAGCGACATCATCGGAGTAAGTAGGCGGCAACTTGCAAGGGGATACCGCCGAGGTGGGGGTGGGAGCGGGAGTGCGAGTAGGAGTGGCCGTTGGAGGCGGCGAAGTCGGTGATGATGTGGCGGTGGGTGGCGGCGTGGTAGGCAAAGAGGTGGCCGTCATGGGGCTACCTGCTTTCGGTGCGCAGGCCGTCAGCAGCAACATGGCTATGAAAAGGGACATCAGAAATTTTCTCATTGCTTTGCTCCTCTCTTGATGGGCGTTTTGCAACCTTACGGCGTGCCGGAAATCACCAGGCGGACAGAAGGGAACTGGATCATGTCTGCGATATTGTCGCCATCGGTTTGCTGCAGTGGAGTGATGACAATTTGATAAGGAGACGACCCAACCATGGTGGCAAAGTAGTTTTGCAAAGAGGCGGTGACATCGAAGGCAACCGGAACGCATCTGCTGGTTACATTTCCTATGTAGTCAATCAATTGGATATCTTCCATTTGGAGGTTGCTGCCGTTTTGGGCCATGATAAAATCGCCATAGACGGCGCTGCCGACTTCAAAGCCGCCCAGATC
>RFJH01000265.1 GCA_003694975.1 Anaerolineae bacterium
GTGCCATCGGCCACGATGACCTGCCCGGCATGCTGACTGTAACCGATGCCCACCCCGCCGCCATGATGGAACGAGACCCACGTCGCCCCACCGACGGCGTTGAGCAGCGCGTTCAGGATCGGCCAGTCGGAGATGGCATCCGAGCCGTCCTTCATGCCCTCCGTCTCGCGGTTCGGGCTGGCGACCGAGCCGCTATCGAGGTGGTCTCGCCCGATGACGATGGGCGCTTTGAGCACGCCCTCGGCGACCATGTTATTGAACATCAGCCCTGCCTGGGCGCGTTCCCCGTATCCCAACCAGCAAATGCGCGCCGGCAGCCCCTGGAAGGGCACCTTTTCCCTTGCCATGCGCAGCCAGCGATGCAGGTGCTCATCTTCAGGGAAGAGTTCCATAATGGCCTCATCCGTGCGGTAGATATCTTCGGGGTCGCCGGAGAGCGCCACCCAGCGGAAGGGGCCCTTGCCTTCGCAGAAGAGAGGGCGGATATAGGCCGGCACGAAGCCCGGGTAGTTGAAAGCGTCTTTCACACCCGCATCGTAGGCGCGCTGGCGCAGGTTGTTGCCGTAATCGAAGACCTCTGCGCCCTTGCGCTGGAACTCCAACATAGCCTCCACCTGCCTGGCCATGGATTCCATCGCCCGTTTCTCATATTCCTTCGGGTTCGTGCGGCGCAATTCCTCGGCGGCGACCACACTCAGGCCGGAGGGGACGTACATCAGCACGTCGTGCGCCGGGGTCTGATCGGTAACCACGTCAGGGACGACGCCGCGCAAAGCGAGTTCGGGATAGACATCCGCCGCGTTGCCGATCAATCCAACAGACTTCGGGACTCCCTGGGCGAGGGCCTCCTCGACAAGCGTCATCGCCTCCTCGAGCGTATCCACCACCGTATCCACGTACCCGATCTCCAATCGCCGACGGGCGCGCTCCGCGTCCACCTCGACGATCAGCCCCACCCCCTCGTTCATCGTGATGGCCAGGGGTTGTGCGCCGCCCATGCCACCCAGGCCGGCGGTGAGCACAAATTTGCCCTTCAGCGAACCCCAGCCGCGCTGTCGCGCCAGCGAACCGAGGGTCTCGTAAGTGCCCTGCAGGATGCCCTGAGTGCCGATATAAATCCACGAACCGGCGGTCATCTGGCCGTACATGATGAGGCCTTTAGCGGCCAGTTCGTCGAAGTGCTCTTGGGTAGCCCAGGCAGGGACGAGGTTGGAGTTCGCGATCAAAACGCGCGGCGCGTCGGGATGCGTCTTGAAGATGGCAACCGGCTTGCCGGATTGGACGAGCAGGGTCTCGTCCTCCTCGAGGTTGCGGAGCGATTCGAGTATCGCGTCGAAGCATTCCCAGTTGCGCGCTGCCTGTCCTCGCCCACCGTAGACGACCAGGTCTTCGGGGCGTTCGGCGACATCGGGATCGAGGTTGTTTTGGATCATGCGGTAGGCGGCTTCAATGAGCCAGTTCTTGCAGGTCAATTGTGTGCCGCGCGGGGCACGGACTTCACGCGGACCGGACATAGGTGCCTCCTTCGCGAAATAAGGTGCTCACTTGTAGGGACAACGCCCTCTCCCATTATACGCCCGCTCACTCGGATGGTGATACGCTATTAACCAGGAACTCGAACTCCGGCAGGATCGCTTCTTTGAGATTGGCTGTCGTCGTCAAGGTGATGACCAGGAGACCGGTCGGCAGATCGAAGATGGCCTGTCGCTGATAGGCGCGCACCGTCTGCCCCGTGACGGTGCGTCCATCCCATTCGGCAGAGACCAGGCCGACCGGTTCTCCCAACGTAGTCTCGGTGATTTGTGTGTCTGTCACCGTCAGGCCGGGGATGCTTTGCGGAAGTTCCTGCTCGCTCTTCTGGACGGCTTCCTCGATTGTTGAAGTATCATGCGGGTCCCACAGGAGGTTGATATTGGTCACAAAGCCGTTCTCAATATGTCCCGCGCGCCCATCGAAGGCAAAGAGGCGAAAGCGTTCCGGATCGTAGGATTGAATGGAGGCGAGGGAACGACGGATTTCCTCGCTCGATGCCTCGGGGAGCGTCCAGGCCTCGTAGTACTCCGGCTCGTTAATGCGCACGACCAGCCAGCCCGCCGGGACGAGGAGGTCATAGTTGCCGGTGATATCGGTAAACACCACCGTGCCGTCGTCTTGTCTGATCAGGGAGGTGCCCACAGCGGAAACGGCGGAAGGGGTGAGTGTGCCTGCGGGCAGGGTCGGAGAGGGGGGCGGTATAGGAGGAGTGAAGGTGGAGGTGGGCAGGGGAGACGGGGTAGCCGTGGGCATGGCCTGCGCGGTTTGAGTCATCAGGGCTGCGGCGGTACCGGCAACCATGGTAGACAAAGTATCAGGGCCCACCTCCGACACCGGTTGCGGAACGATGTCCAGCACGTTGCAGGCAAGGAGCGTCAGAAACAAAGTCACCGAAATAAACAATCTTCGCCGATTCACAGGATCCTCCTGATTGGGTTAAAAAGCGCTCCCAGCCATTCTACTACAGGCCGGGAGCATGCCTCACACGTTGAAAACATTCTTCCATGCCGCCTTCGGCAGGAAGGCTACCTGACGCAACGAGGGAACACAAAAGGCAAAAAGCCGGTTAAGCGGTTTTTACACGCTTCATGAAGCGCACGAAGAGGAAGTCGGTTGTTGTTGTGTTGAGAGTGTGCCAAAATCGGTGTTCTTCAGACGCTCCACCAGTTCCCGCTGCGCCTCGCACCAGACGGGCTTGAGGGGACATTCCTCCTCAAAGGTGCAACCGCCGTTATCCACACACTCGTTCAAGCGAATCGGCCCGTCAATGGCCTCAATGACGTCAAGCAAGGTAATCTCTTTGGGATCGCGGGCCAGGGTCACGCCACCGCGCGCGCCACGCGAGGTGTGCAAAAGGCCAGCAATGGACAACTGAGAAATGATTTTCGCAAGGAAGGAGGGAGGAATATGTTGTTCCCTGGCCACATGTCCTGTGGCCGCGCGCTGATTGGGCCCCAAACGGGCCAGATACAGAACGGCCCTTACAGCGTAATCGGCCTGACGTGTGATTTGCATCGTCTTTCCTCTCTGGTAATACGGGTAGAATTTATCGCTTTACCCATTATATTGTACCGGGGAGCACAAAGCAAGTGATGGAGGTCACAGTTAAAATGTGACCTTTTACTCCGATTACTCCAATTTGGAGGTGCCGGTCATCTTCGAACAGTTGCAATGCTCAAAGCAATACACTGTGAACTTCTTGCGCTCATGCGTCTTCCACCACCTCCCCCAGTGCTCCCAGGACCGCCATCAAGGTGGTGTAATCATCGCGCAGCAGAGTGATCACCTCTTGCGTGGCTCGCTCGAGCCACTCGGGGTGACCGCGCGCCGCGTGCGCGGCCTGAGCCTGCCGAAGATGGGCTGCCAGCACCTCGCCGATCGGTAAGTCCCTGGCACGCAGAATATGGCGAAAGTAGCCAAAGTGCTCCACGCCCGTGAAACGGGCTATATCCTCCTCGTTGCACAGGTAGATTACGTCCAGGCTGAGGGGCGGGCGCGGTGGAAGCAAATGATAGATTCTCCCATCCTGCTCATATCCCACTGCGAGCACCGACATCTCCACCGGCACGATGCGGTTCTCGCGATTATCGCGCATCACCTCCTCACTGACCTCGCCGGTCGTGACCAGTTGACGCACAAGATGGTCATCCTCGATGTGGACATCGTAAATCAGGCCGTAAACTTGATAGCCATCTCCCAGGGGGGCGCGCACCAGGGCGCCAAAGGCCGGCGCGGTTAATTGGGAAACGCGGCATCCGACCACGAAGCCACCTGTCTCGGAGCGCAACAGACGTCCAATTTCCACTTCGCTCATCGAGCCTCCTGTCGTGCTCTTTGGTAAGGCATGAAAATCATCCCCTCTCCTTTGCTTCCTGTTTATAAGATCGCTCATCGGGCGCCACGCCCTGACGTCGCAACTCAATGGACAGCATCTGTTCCACCTGCGCTTTCTCATCGTACGAGACCACGGCAATCTCATGAGCACGATGCAGGGCGTAGGGATAGGGTCTGGCGCCCATCGCCCGACATTGGCGAAGCAGCGCAGCGTGAAGAAGGGCGAGTTTCTCCCCGTCCTCGGCCACCCAGTGAGGGACTTCCACGCGCGCCAGCCAGGGGTGACGCTCGGTACCCACGTTCAGGTAGAAAAAGTGCAGGGAAAGCGCTCCCTCGTAAAACGTTCCCGATTTCGATTGCATGGCAAAAACTGCCGACCGCTCTCCCGCCTTAAGCAACGGTTTCCCCGGCTCGCCAAAGAGCCAACGATCGCTCACGCCACGCAAGGGACGCTGACGGCGCACATCACGCAGATCGCTTTCATCCACGGCGGCGATTTCGAGCAGGCGCACCACCAGGTCGGCGCCGGGTTTGTCTACATAGCCGGCCAGAATCACGCCGCGCGTGTGCAGGCGGGAAAGGACGGTGAGATACTGTTGCAACCCCTTCCGGTAAGCGCCGCTATCTTCTGTTCCTTTCACCCCCCAGAGTTCGATAGGGCCATCGATCAACGCGATGACCGGCGTGGAGAGGTCTTTCGTCCAGTCATCCAGCAGGAGGCGTTCTTTCAAGTCTCGCTGCAGGGAAAGCAGTCCCTCGCCCATCGGGGCATCCTCGAAGAAAAGAGCCTCGCCGAAGAGAAGGTCACTTACGGTGCGAACTTCTGGACTGTTGTTCGAGTTGGCGCGCAAGACGATGGCGCCGACGTTGAGCAGAGCGTATTGTAAAGCAGCGTGTCTATCGGGGGCAGCCTGAGAACCGTCTACGGCGAGGAGGGTGACTTCCTTAACGGAAGCCGGCGCAGGGACGCGCGTGTCGAGCGGTTCGTTTACGGGTGAAGCACAACGCAGGCCGGGATCATACTCACGGGCAAGCGCCACGCGTCGGCGGAGTTCGTCCACGTGATGAGCATGTTCCCTCAGCAGATCACGGGCGCGGCGACGTAAATCAGCCAGGCGCTCCTGACGTCGGCCTTCCCCTGCGGCGATCTCCTTGATTTTGCGGTAAATTTGTTGAAAATCCAGCGCCATCGTGCACCTTAGAACATTTGTTAAATTTTACCACAGGGAACTTTTCGTCCTCGGAATCGCCCGAGAAACGGTACAAAGCGTACCTCCTCCGGGACACGCGTGACGAGAAATTGGAGCGGAAGCACCCACAGGATACCAGCATACGCAAAGGTAGGGATACGATATAATCCCTGCAAGCCGTTTCCTGAGGAGTCCTGGATGAGTGTTGATAGTTTCAAATACCTGCCCCCTCTGATCACCCGCTACTACAAACTGACTCGGGTGGAGACCGAACTCCCCATCCCCTGGACGCCGCTCGCGCGCCCTCTTGAAGAATGTCGCTTCGGCCTGGTGACTTCGGCAGGTTTGTATCATAAAGGCTACGAACCGCCCTTCGATGTGGAACGCGAAAAACGGGAGCCGACCTGGGGCGACCCAACCTTTCGTACGATTCCCATAGACATTCCCCAAGGCGAGGTCGGCGTCAGTCATTTGCACATCAACACGCGCGACGTCCTGGAGGATATCAACATCATCCTGCCAATTCACCGCTTCCGGGAACTGGAAGCCGAGGGACGCATCGGAAGCCTGGCAAAAGAGGCGTACTCCTTCATGGGGTATCAAGGCGTTCCCGCTTCGACAAAGGCCTGGCGCGAGGTCTACGGGCCCCAGGTGGCGAAACGCCTCAAGGATCAAGGCGTTGACTGCGTGTTTCTCACCCCGGCCTGACCGGAATGCGCTGCCAACGTGCCCGTGCTGGCACGTCTCTTCGAGGCTGCGGGAATGTCCACGATCATGGTAACCAACATGCCCTTTTGGGCGGAGAGAATCGGCGTACCTCGGGCCCTGGCGGTGGAATTCCCCTTCGCCCACCCTCTAGGCCTCCCACATGACCGAGACTTTCAAATGAGAGTCATCCGCCAGGCGCTGGACGTGCTGGAGAAAGCACAAGGGCCGGGCACCATCGTGCACTCGGAGGAGAAATGGCCCACCTCCCATGAAGAGGCCCTGCGCCTTTCCCACCCCGAGGAGCCTTCGCCCATCAGCAAAGTCATGGGACGCTACATGCGCCAGTTCCTGCGAGGAGCACGACGGGGAAGCAGGCAATAATTCGAGGTCCCGCGAGATCAGGAGAGAGGATGAACGAACACAGGCAAATCGGCTACCTTGTCGGCGGGGGGTTGAAAGAAAACCTTCGCGTGCGGCTCACCGTCCCTGCCCAGGAGGTGCAGGAAGGAGCCTTCGTGGTCATCGAGAGCGGGGACTGGTTGTTCTACGGCATCATCACCGATCTGATGTTAGGCGCCACCGATCCGCGCTTCGCCGACGAGCAAAGCGAGCACCGCCTGCCTCCCGTCCTTGCCCGTGCCTTGCATGGCCAGACACTTTACACCAACGCCGAGGTCCTGCCGACGCTGATGCTGGAACGCGGCCCGGAGCCGGGGTCGCCGGAATACGAGACCTGGTTCGCGGAGCGAGAGAAGGGGAAAAAGCGTCCGCGACCGATTAAGACCGTGCCCGCCCATCACGCGCCGGTCCGGCTGGCGTCCGCGGGGGATATCGCCGAAGTCTTTGGCAAGGAAGGGAAGAAAGGCAACTTCGTCATCGGCCATACGCGCGAGCAGGGACACCCGGTCTGCATCAACCTGGAGAGGTTCGTGCAACGTTCGGCGGGCGTCTTCGGCGCGACCGGCACGGGCAAGTCCTTCCTGACGCGTCTGCTCCTGGCCGGCCTGATCCATCACGACAGCGCCTCGGTGCTGGTCTTCGATATGCACAATGAGTACGGTTTCGATGACACCGCCTCGGATACCGGAGAAAACGTCATCGGCCTGAAAACAAAATTCGGGAGCAAAGTGCAGGTGGTGGGGCTGGGCGCCGGGACGACCATTCGAGGTCATCAACCGGACTTCCACGTGGTCATCCCCAGCGATGCCATCACCCCCTCCGATATTCTCCTTCTGCACCGCGAACTCAACCTGACCGACACCGCAGCCACCGTGCTGGACGCGCTCTATCAGTCCTTCGGCAAAGCGTGGTTCCGCAAATTCCGTCAGTTGCGCAACAAGGCGACCGAGACGATAGAGGACGAAAATGGGCGGACGAAGATCGTCCCTGCATCGGATAGCGTGGCAGCCTGGGCGAACGAGCACGGTGTGCACGTCATGGCTGCCGAAGCGCTGCATTCCAAACTGGGGCGCCTGTTCCATCGTTCCTATATCATGGACGAGCCGCCGGAGAACGCGAAGATCCAGCACATCGTGGACGCTCTGGAGGCGAAACGACATGTGGTGCTCTCCTTCGGCGCCTTCGAGAGCGACCTGGATTACCTCCTGGTGAGCAACCTCCTGACGCGCGTGATCCGCGAGCGCTGGGAGGAGAAGACAAACGCCTTCCGCAGTCAGGGCAAGCCCGAAATGGAGCCGCGCCAACTGGTGATTGTCATCGAGGAAGCGCATAAACTCCTCAATCGCGAGATGGCCGCCCAGACGACGTTCAGCACCATCGCCCGCGAGATGCGCAAGTACTACGTCACGCTGCTGATCGTGGACCAACGGCCCTCGCAGATTTATGACGAAGTCATGTCCCAGTTGGGGACGCGCATTTCCGGCTGGCTGGGCGACGAGGACGATATCCGCGCCGTCCTGTCCGGCATCTCCGGGCGCGAGGCGTTGCGCGGCATGTTAGCACGCCTGCAACCAAAGGAAGAGGTGCTTTTGCTGGGCTGGGGTGTCCCTATGCCGCTGCCGGTGCGCTCGCGACGATATGGCCCCGCATTCTGGGAAGAATTACTGGGCCAGAAAAGGAAACGCAGTGTGGAGCA
>RFJH01000039.1 GCA_003694975.1 Anaerolineae bacterium
ATAATTATACCGCGAAAGCCCCTTTTTCCTGCAGGCACGGGCGTCGTGGGTGCACTCAGATGTTGGAAATGAGGAAACTCTTCGCTCGACGGTAGGCGCAAGCAGCCCTTTCTGTGTCGTGGCGAGCGCCCGTCAGGGCGCGAAGTCCTCTCCCATACCGGGGAGGAGATTGTTTCGGCGGGCTTGGATTTCGAGAGCATTTCGGCACGCTCAATGCGTCGCCTCAACCATCAGCCCACATCGCGATGAGGCCAAAGGGAGCGCGTGAGCAACGACCTTTTCACATGATTTGAGTACACCCGGCGTCGTCCCCCTGACGCGATGACCTTTCGCCGTCATTAACGCAAATGACCCACGCTATGTCGGTGGGTCAACCAGTGCCGAAGGTGGGAGTCGAACCCACATGGGCGTAAAGCCCACTGCGCCCTGAACGCAGCGCGTCTGCCAGTTCCGCCACTTCGGCTCGTGTGGCATGTATTTTATCTCAAATGGCGGTTTTGTCAACCTTTGGCCCAGTGCACGCAAAAGTTACCAAAACCACGCCTCTCACATTGCCACATCGCCTGACGATCAACCGTCGGCCATCGTTCAGTCGCCATCCCCACGTCGCGCTCTCGTTGCGATTTGCATCACTTTGCACACGGTATATGCACCCTCCAGCGGCACGGCAATAACGGTTTGTTAAGCCATACCAAACAAGAATGGTTCTAACAGATTTCGCGCGTTCCCTTCCCACGCCAGAAGAGAGACACCCTAACACAACTGTAAAGTGAGGGCACCTACAATTTTGTAAGAAGTGTAACTTTCCAGGACAAATTTCGTTAAACTGTAAAAGGATGAGGCTGTCCTTCGCGTGCACCGTTCTGGAGAGTCACCATGTACATCCTGGCGATTTTCACCCTCCTTCTTGTCATTGTCCTGGCCTGTGTCGAATTGATCACTTCCGCAATTGATACGGACGAACTGAACGACATGGGCATCCACATTTGATCGCGCCAGTCTGCCTGTTCGACCTGGCTGCCTTGCGGCGCGCCAGGTCTTTTTTTCTTCCAACAAACCTACCGACCGGTTGGTAGATTTTCGTGTTTTACGATATAATTGCCGCAGCACCCATCCCTATCAGGAGAGAGGCCATGGACTTTTCCCTCACCGAAGAACACCGCATGGTGCAAAAGATGGTACGCGATTTCGCACAGAAGGAGATCGCACCCGTCATCAAAGAATACGACCGTAAACAGGAGCCGGTCCCCTTCGCGTTGAAACGCATGGGAGAACTGGGCATCCTGGGCATTTGCTTTCCCGTGCGCTACGGTGGCCAGGGGATGGATTACATCTCCCTCGGCCTGGCCTGCGAGGAACTGGAGGCCGTGGATACCACCCTGCGCGTCGTCATGTCGGTCCACGTGGGGCTTTGCGCCATGACCCTGTTCCAGTGGGGAACGGAGGAACAGAAACAGAAGTACCTCATCCCCCTGGCGAAAGGTGAGAAAATCGGCTGCGGCGCGTTCACCGAACCCGGCGCCGGCTCCGATGTCGCCAATTTGCAAACCAGCGCCAAACGCGACGGCGACTACTACATCCTGAACGGCGAGAAGATGTGGATCTCCCTCGCCACCCTGGCCGACTACGCCATCGTCACCGCCCGTACCAACCCCGAAGCGGAACGCCCCTCGCGCCGACATTCGACCTTCCTCGTGGACCTGCACAGCGAGGGCGTGACGCGCGGCGACATCCACGGCAAACTCGGCGTCCGCGCCGGATCGACCGGCTGGATTAACTTCCAGGATGTGCGCGTGCCCGTAGAGAACCGCATCGGCGAAGAAGGCGAGGGCTTCAAAATCACCATGACGGCCTTCGACCACGGACGCTATACCGTCGCCTCGGGTGCCACCGGCATCATCCGTGCCGCACTGGAGGCCAGTGTCCGCTATGCCAAAGAGCGCGAGACCTTTGGCAAGCCCATCGCCGAGCACCAGTTAATCCAGCAAAAGATCGCCCGCATGGTGCAGGACTACGAGATCGCCCGCCTGCTCTATCTCCAGGTCGGCTGGATGCTGAATCAAGGGATGCGCACCACACGCGAGACCTCCATTGCCAAGAAGTTCGCCACGGAGGCCTCCTTCAATGCCGCCCACGAGGCCATCCAGATTCACGGCGCATACGGCTTCAGCGACGAGTACGACGTGGAGCGTTACCTGCGCAACGCACGCGGCGCCATCATCTATGAGGGCAGTTCCGAAATCCAGACCATCATCCAGGCCGGATATGCTCTCGGCTTCCGTAAGGATAAGCCCGTCCGCTGTGAATTGCCGGCCTATGATGCGGAGGCATGGCAGGCGTAGTCCTCACCGAGCGGAGGCCGACCAAGAGGGAGGCCGCAGTCGAGGTGCTCGCCGAGCAGAGGCCACATGTAGGACAAGCCTCTGGCTTGTCCCGCGAGGCGAAGCCTTGCGCCCGCTGTTCGAGCAAGTGAAAACTCTGCGCCGTCGGGCGGCGGAGGAGCGAGTTATATCTGAAGAAAGGTTCTATCGAGGAAAGCGCATGTCCACGAAAACCCTGGATCAGTACATCGAAAGGACACCCGATGTGGTTGGCGGGAAACCGCGTATTGCCGGCCATCGCATCACTGTACAAGATGTTGCCATCTGGCATGAGTGGCTTGGCCGCAGCGTGGACGAGATTGCCGCTGAATACGATTTAAGCCTTTCAGAAGTTTACGCGGCGCTTGCCTATTATCACGCTCACCGTGAAGAGATAGACCGTCAAATAAAAGAGGACGAGGATTTCATCGCCGCGCTTCGCCGGGAAATCCCTTCAAAGGTGAATAAGAAACTCCATGGCGCTTAAGTTTTACATGGACGAACATGTTCCCACGGCGGTGTCCAAGGGGTTACGCAGGCGAGGCGTTGACGTGCTTACTTCGCAAGAGGCAAAAATGCTCAGCGTTCCCGACCGTGAACACCTGGCGTTTGCCGCCAACCAGAGCCGGGTGGTGGTCACCCAGGACGCGGATTTTCTGCGGCTGCATGCCAGAGGAGCACCACACAGCGGCATTGTATATGCTCATCAGGGAATGTCCGTGAGCCGCATGATCCAGGGACTGATGTTGCTTCATCAAGTGCTTGAGCCGGAGGATATGGTAAATCATGTTGAGTTCCTCTAATATTCATCCGGCAAAGCCTTGCGCCGTGGCAGAAGCCGTTTCGCTCCGGGCGGAGCACATGTAGGACAAGCCTCTGGCC